>JAOZLS010000056.1 GCA_029934705.1 Bacteroidales bacterium
AACCACTAATTTATGAGAAAAATTAGAACTTTATATTTAGCTTAATGCCTATACTTTTTGTGCCAGGTAAATTAAAATAATTTACGCCGTGGGTAAAGGTATTTTCAGTAAAATAGCTGTCGGGTGAAATGCCCTTAGTTTTTGTTATGGTAAATAAATTATTTGTAAATATGCTAAATGATATTTGATTAGCCTTTATTTTATTCGATATATTTCTAGGGAACAGATATGATAAACTTAAAGTGTTTAGTCTTAGCCAGCTTCCATCTACAATAGCATCTTCGGCAACACCAAATTCGCCATTAGCAGTCATTATTTCGTAAGCATTATCATTTTCAATTCTAAAATCTGCACTTTCTTGACTTACACCATAATAATTTAGGGCATTTTGCGTACCATCCCAAATATCGCCACCTTTTTTAGCATCCAACGAAAACGAAATAGTAATGCTTCGCCATATTTTAATATCTGAATTTAAAGTTATAATATAATCTGGCTCAGGATTACCAATAACACCTTGCTTAGAGTCAACTTCTGGCAAACCGTTAGCATCAATAATTATATCGCCTTGGTCGTTTCTTAAATATTTTGTTCCATAAAAAACACCCGCTGGCATATCTTCCATCATTCTTACCGAAAATCCTGGGAATTCAGTAATAGCAAGTCCATTTGTATATGAGCTTTCAATATTACTCATATTTGTATTATATTTTGAAAACTCTAAATTTGAGCGTATTTTAAGATTTCTTCTTCTTACTATATTTCCATCAACACTAAGCTCTATACCTTTTTTTGTAAAATCGCCAGCATTAATAATATTTACATAATTATTTGAAATTACCGATGGAGCATAATAATTGTTTATATTTTGAATAAAATATTCAGCATTAATATTTAGTTTTCCGTTAAATAATCTCATGTCAGTACCTAGCGATATGTTTGTTGTTTGTTCTACATTAATATTGCTAGCTGTAAAAATTTCTTTTTTAGGAAGAATGTTATTATAAATTGAAAATGTTTGCAGGCTAAAAAGGTTCTCGCTCCAAAACATAGGTAAATCTGTTTCGCTTTGCGAAAATGTACCATAAACTTTCCAGTAACTTATGATATTTGCATTAAACATATCCGAAACAATAAACGATAAAACTGCCGATTCCGAAAGCAATGTTTTTTTACTTTGAATATTCGAGCTTGAAAGTTCTCCCGATAAGGTTAGAAATAGAAAAGATTTAAAGTCGAATGAGAAATAGGTATTTCCACCGTAGCGAGTTTTCTCAAAAATTTTTGTTAATGTTGTTTTATTATCGCCACCATCAATACTAATAGTTTCGTTATTTGTAAAACCATAAGCATTGGATAATAGTTGTGTTTGTTCATCTTTTGAGTAAAATCCTATTGCGTGTACATTTAGAGAAATGTTTTCTGAATTGAAATTAGTATTTATAATAAAATTACTAAATAAATTATTTGAGCTTTCGTCAAGAGCTTCTATTTCGCCCATTGGCTTGTAGCTTGAGTTTATTGCAAATATAGATTTTGAATTTCTAAAAGCCATTTTGTCGTAAATGTTTGCAAGAAGTGTAACTTTTCCTATTTCATAACTAGGGGAAAACTTAAATGTATAGTTTTCGTACTCGTGAATTAGCGAGTTATTATTTACCGAAAAATGAGGATTGTCGGTAACTCCGCCATCAAACGAACTAAATAGTGAGTCGTTAAAACTAGGCGAGCTAATTAGCATGTTTCTGTAAATGTTTGAATATGAGTGGTCGGAGTTTAGGTTATTTAATGTTTTAGTATTTGCCGATACAAAAAATTTCCCAATAAAATCATTTCCTATATTTTGTTCTAAAGAAAAATTAACCGAGTTGTTTTTTATTGAAGAATTAGGTAAGATTCCGTCCTCTTTATGATTTCTTATTGCAAAATCGTACTCGCCAGTTTTGTATTTTCCATAAATGTTTAGGCTATTCACATTTGTAAAACCTTTCTTCAGAAATTCATACTTATCAAAAGTCTTAGCAGGATAACCATTACCTGTACCATTAGTTACTAAATTACCATTGTTATCGTACTCTAAACTCGAAATAGCAGGACCCCAACTAAACGACTCATTCTCACTAGCCGACTGCCAAACAGGAATACCCGAAAATCTTCTGCCTTGAGCAAAACTTGTTTGCAAATTAGCTAATATATCTGCTTCGTTTATAGCAAAGCTTGAATTAAATTTAATGTTTAATTTTTTTCGTTTATTATGTTCTTTTGTTTCTATAATAATAACACCGTTTGAACCTCTTGCACCATATAATGATGCTGCTTCTGCACCTTTTACTATCGTTATTGTTTTAATATCATCAGGGTCTATATCGTTAGACGAATTTCCAAAGTCAACACTGTTCTCATTCAAGTTAACAGGTATTCCATCAACTATATACAATGGCGTACTGTTTGTAACAGAAGAACCACCTCTAACAATAATTCTTTGCGATGCACCTGGAACTCCCGATGCATTTGATATTGTAACGCCTGCAACTTTACCTTGTAAAGAGTTTAATGCCGACCTATCCTGTGTTACACTAGTAGTTGCATAACCAATTGCTTTTGTATTCCTCGAGATTCCTAATGCAGTAACTACAACTTCCTCGACCTCATTACCTCCGCTACCAATAGAACTAAACTGTGAATTTGTTACATTGTAATTATTGTAAGAACTGTTACTTGTTTTGTTTACCTTTTTGTTGTAAGAATTATTGTTATAAGAATTGCCAGAATTTGAGTTTTGTACTCTCACAACATCATCAACAGCAATAAATGAGGTGTAATTTGTAAGAAGATTATATTTTAAACCGAGTTTAGTTATTGTATCAGCTTGTAAATTTATATTTTCAAAATATTGAGCAAAATCATCCCAATATCTAATCCTATTTCTTGCCCATAGGTATCGCAGAGCAACGGTGCTTTTTTCTTTATTCTTACGGATATTTATTTGCTCCGAATAATTTGTTTCGCTACCTCTAACTCCTGTTATCTTAATTTTACCTGTTTCATCTCCCTTATATTTTCCAAAAATAATTACAGGCTTTTCTGAGAATAAATCGGGTACTTTAGAAATATTTACATCATAAGTCTCAAATTTACCATAATCAACCTTAATATTTGTAAGCACGGGGTTACGAATAAGCTCTAAAAACTCATTGCCTTTTACCTGAGCTTCAGTTCTGTTTGTAATAATAAAAGGTTCGCCATTTCCTGCATAAGCCATGCCTTCAATTACCGCACGGTTTACCGAGCTTCCAATTCCAAAGGCAAACATATTTGCGTTACCAATATTGTCTCTAATTAGTTTATATAATTGGGTTTCAACGGAAATATAGCCATCGGTTACAGTAATAAATGTTCTAGCGTAATCTTCACCAGGCGAATAAGCTAGTGCATTTTTCATTGCTGGCAATATTCGAGTAGAACCGTTACCTCTTTGACTATCAATTATTTTCATTGCCTTATTAATATTTGCTTTTGTAGCAAATTCTGATTTTTCTGAAAGAAAATTATTTCCGCCAGCAAACAAGAGTACATTAAATTTATCTTCAGGATTTAAGTTTTTTAAAAGTGAACGCATCAAACTTTTTGTAACCGAAATAGGAAATCCTCCCATTGAGCCAGAAATATCAATAATAAATACATATTCTCGTTTAGGAAGTTCCTCTTTTGTTATTCTTTTAGGTGGTTGAATATTTAATAAAAAAAAGTTTTCGTCATTATGTTTATAAGTTAAAATACCCGACTGTGGCTTGTCGCCTCTAAGTCCGTAGGTAATAATATAATCTCTACCAATCCAATATTGCTCGGATGTTGTTTCGGGCGAAACTACATCAATTTTTTCATCGTTTCTATTTAAAGTAATTTCTGCTTCGGAAGAGTTAGGGTAGTCAACATCAATTGCATGCGACGAACTTTTAACAAATTGCAATGGAGTTGCCGAAAATATATTAGTTGTAATATTAAAACTAGCTTTGGGTTTTTCTAAATTCTGTATTTTAGCTTGTTCTATCCATTTTTCGCTCGATGTAGAATATCTAGGACCAACAACTGTTGGATATACAAAAGAATAAATCCCTTTGTCGGAATAAAGTTCTTCTACATAATTCATTTCTATAATAATACTGTCGCCAGGTAAAATATTTGCAACATTCATTTGAAAAACATTTGGTCTTTGTTGTTCTAAAAGTGAGGCTGTTTTTCCGTCAGATTTTGCTTTTTCGTATTCTTCTCGTGCTTGATTTTTTTCTTTTACTTTGGCAATAATAACTCTGTTTCCAATAGTCATTTTCATTGAGTAAACGGCTGCTCTTGTTGAAGCTGGAAAAATGTAAATTGCTTCTAATACATCTTCGCCCTTATTAGTATAAATTTGCTTTACCGAAACATTTGCAATAATACCTGCAATATTTACATCAACAATAGTTGACTCTAAAGGCAACCACGCTTTTTTAGAATCGCTTATTACCTGAAAATATGGCGATTGACTTTGGTCTAATGTCATGTTATTTGTTTCAATAACTAAAGGTTTAGAGTTTGCCTCGGTAATCATAATAGGAGTTAAGCCCATTATTGGTCTGTCGGTAATTAAAATACTACCAATAGGAGCAATAATACTAAATTTACCATCATCACCAGTAATAGCAGTCGAAATATTAGTAGAAGTAGAAATTGTAACTCCAACAATAGGATTTTGAGTTTGCGGATTTAGTAACTGACCGCTATAATTTCTGTATTCGTTATTTTGTGCCTCAATATTTACAGATATAACCAATAAAAGTATTGAAAGCGACAATTTAATAAAAGAGTATAATTTTTTCATAATTTTATAATTTGTTTTGTTCTATGACAAATCCAAATTATAAAACCCCTAAGTTTTGGGTTGAAAGTTTTTTGTGGGTGAGAATTATACTTTTAAAGTGCCATGCAACTATATTTAATCCATCTCAAAGCGAACTGTCATAGATGTCAATCTAAAATAAGGGTTATGTACGGTATTTTAGTTGTATATTTGGATAGAAATAAATCTGACGTAACAATATCATTTTTTTTATGTATTTTTGTAAATATAGCTTAACCAAAATGTTGAAATTATTTCAATCTTAAAATATTACAATATTATGGAGTTTACTGTTGATATAGATATTACTAATAATAAAGCTTTGGCTTTTATAAATTATATAAGAACATTAGATTTTATAAGTATTAAAGAAAAGGAAAAATTGGCTGAATATTCTTTAACTAACCAACAGATTCAAATTCTTGAAGATAGGAAAAAAAAGCATAAGAATAATGAGAGCAAGTCATATAGTTGGGACGAGATAAAGGAGGAACTAACAAAAAAACAACTAAATGAAGGCTTACAATTTAGTTAATAGTATTTTAAGCAATAAAAGAGTATAAATTTTTCATAATTTTATAATTTATTTTGTTCTATGACAAATTCAAATTATAAAAGCCCTAAGTTTTAAATTAAGGTTTTTTGAGGGAACGAAGCTAGCAAAGTTGCTAGGTACTTTCAAAGTGCCATGCAACTAAATTTAATTCAATCTATTTGATATAAAAGTATTTTAATAAAAAAAAGACTTACAAATATGTAAGTCTTTTTTTTATTAAAATACTTTCTTAGGATTTAGTCCATTTTTGTCATTGTTCTGTTTCCTGTTGCAGAATAATTCCCTGTATAAGTTATTGTTGTTTTAAAATAATCGTACTCGTATGTTTCGTTGTTATAGCAACCATTATCCATGTTAGAATTCTCACCTGAATATTTATAATCCATATCAAAAGCAAATACTAATTCGTCTTTACTTAATGATTCAATATACATTATAGTTTGATAAGTATCAAAATCACCATCATCATTCTTAACAATATTTATCCCTGTTTTTTCTTCATAAGCATCAATCCAGTTCCAATGTGCAGTATATTCAGAATTATTATTATATGTATTATCGCCATAAGTGTCATTGGAGGAAGTTCTTATTAAGCAAGTACCATCTTCATTAAAAGTTATTTCATAAGTGTCGTTTGTTGTGTAAGTTGTATCAAATGTTTCTGAAGTCGTTTCTGTATCATAAGTCTCACTATAAGAAGAGTATCTTTTTACGGTATTCTCAATAATTTCAATAGAATCAACTTCTGTGTAACTAGTGTTGTAGCTATCATATCCACAATTGTTTGTTGCATATACATAGTTAGAAGTTCTTTCTTCAATACTTACACTTTTTTCATAAGTTACTTTCCATGTTCCAATAATACGACTGTTTCCAAATTTTACATTTGTTTTAGTACAAGAGCTTAAAATAAGCATTGTAACAAATCCGATAATTCCTGCTGTAATAATTACTTTTTTCATAATTTAATAAATTTTAGTTTAGAAATGAGGAGTAAAGGAAAGCTTTTTTTTTAACATAAAAAAATATTTTTTAACAAATGTTAGAGTTGTTATGTTTTAGTCTATATAAATAAATTTAATGAATAAGAAGTTGTATTTACTTGTTGATTTTTTACTGGTTACACTAAAAATTTATGTAAATACTAACGACTAACGCTTGCTTACTTATTATTTTTGTTGTTGGCAATTTTGGCAAAGATTTTCTTACATTTGCATTTTAATTTACAAAGATAGAAAATGAAAAAAGATATAAATTATTTAACTTTAGCATTAGGAGTGTTAATGATATTAACATCTGCTGCTAATTATTTTATGAATGAAGATTTTATAAGTTTAGGGATTTTTGTTTTTGCAGGCTTAGGATTTGTTAAATTATCTATAAAATCAAATAGAGATGATAGAGGAACAAAAACCGATAAATATGCTTTTTTATTTTTTACAGTATCTATATTATTTTTATCATATTGGATTATAAAAGGGAAACTTATGTAATGGAAAGTCTTTGTGTTATAGCTAAGACTGACCTGCATTCGTCCGTAGGACAATGTAGCGTCAATTTAGAATTGACATAAAATTAAGTATTTTTTAATATTTCTATTTTAGTTTTATTACACACCAAAATGCTTGATTTAATTTTCGTGAGAATTTATTACTGTTTTCTCCAGTAACCCTATCGTCATCGGCAATTAGTAGGAGCTTATTTTTACTAATAATTGTTAAACCTTCAATTTTGTGTTTAAAATTTAATGGTTTATTGTTAGAGTTCATTACTAAATTTGGTTTTTTTCCTAAGTTGAAATCTTCTAATGATAAATACCATAAATATGCACCTCTTTTTTGCGAGTCTTCCGAAAGCTCATAACTTGTAACAAAATAAATGTTTCCATCAAAGGCGTTATATTCTATGCTTGAAATTCCAAGAGGAGTATTTATGTTCATTGAGCTATCTGGTGTGAACTTATAAATTTTAGAAACTTTATCTTTTAATTGAATAGTATTGTTAATTATCACATAATCAAATTGTATTAGTGTAATGGAGTAGTCAAAATCATTATATTCATTGCCAATTTCTCTTACACCAAATACAAGCTTGTTGTTAGGTAAAGCAGTTAGTCCTTCAACTTTTATATAATTTGGACCATTGGGGAATTTATTCGATTTAAGAGCATTTTTTAATTGATGCTTAATATCAATTGAGTTTTTTGTAGTGTCTTTACCTATATGCAAAACGTTTCCTTGCGTTACATCGTTAGCATCTATAAAAATAGCGGTATTATATTTTTTACCATGTTTAGGGTGAGATGCAGGATATGAGAAAGCACTTGAGAATATTAAGAATTGTTTGTCGGTTGTAATAGTTGAGGCTTCGTATTTATTTACATAATAGAATAGAGGAGTGTTATAGTAATTTCGTGTTTTACATTTAATTCTTTTACGAAATTTAAAACTAAAAAAAGAGGAATTATTATTTGGAAATACTTTATCGTTTGCAACAAAAATTTCACCTTTATTATATACAACTGTTGAAGGTTCGCAAGTGTATGGTTTGTTCTTTTCCTGCATTAAACCATTGGTAAAGCAATTAAAGTATCCATTGCTTATTATTTTAGCCGATTTATTTTGTGCAAAAGATATTGAAATAAATGAGCTTATGAGAAGTGTTAAAAATATTTTGTTCATAATGTTTAGTATGTTGTTTGGTTGAATTAATTAGCCATAAATATGTTTTGTAGGCACAGCGGCAATAAAATCTTTTAAATAAAAGGGTTCAAAATATGCAACATCTTCAAAGTCTTTATTTAAAAAAGCTTTTTCAGATAGAGGAGCCATATTATCGGCTGATGGATATATGTTCTCAATAAAATGAGCGTTAGTACTTATTATCGTTTCCTTACACTTGGGAGCTCCGTTTCCAAAAAAATGAATATTATGCTTGCTTAATTCGCCTAAATAAGAACTTTCGTCAATAATATCAGCCGAAATGTCTGTTTTCATTTCTAAATTGTTATTAAAAAAAGCTGTATATACTTCCATTCTTCTAGCATCAATCATTGGAGCAAAAAGTATTGATTTATCATTTTTAAGTTTGGCGTTTTCTTCTAAAACTCTTACTACCATTATTTTTAAAGTGTTAATAGAAATAAGAGGAATATTTAAACCGTAGGCAATTCCTTTTGCTGCCGAAACGCCTATTCGTAAACCAGTATATGAGCCAGGACCTTTACTAACAGCAACTGCATCAATTGTTTTAATGTCAATATTGTTTTCTTTAAAAATATCTTCAATAAAAATTGTTAATATTTTAGAATGAGAATTTTCTTCTTCAGTTTTCTTTAAAGCTAAAACTTTACCGCCTTTAGCTAATGAAACAGAGCAAACTGTTGTAGATGTTTCTAAATTTAGTATTAATGCCATTTTTTTTAGGATTTTAGAATGCAAAAATATTAAAAATTATTTTACTTCTTGTTAAAAAAGATTAATCTCTGCTAATATTTTTCTTTAGTTTAAATTAAAATATTATTTTCGCTGTGATTTTAATCTATATATAGAATAATGAAACACCCTTGCTTAATTTTAAATACATAACAGGCAGATTATTGCAATTTTGCTCTTGTAAGTACAGATAATAACATGCGGGTGTCGCATCTAACATTTAAAATAATTTATAAACAGATGAAAAGTTTTAAGTTTTATAATAATACCTTAGGCTGGGTAGTATTTTTGATTGCAGCAATTACGTATATGCTGACAATAGAGCCAACAACCAGTTTTTGGGACTGCGGAGAGTTTATAACAACCTCATATAATTTAGAAGTTGGTCATCCGCCAGGAGCACCATTCTTTATGATTTTGGCAAGATTCTTCACATTGTTTTCATTTGGCAACGTTACATTAGTAGCTGCAATGGTAAATGTGATGTCTGGTTTGGTTAGTGCATTTACTATACTCTTTTTATTTTGGAGTATAAGCCATATTGCAAAAAAAATAATTAGCGAAACGGAAGATTTAAGCTTGTCGCAATATATTGTAATACTAGGAAGTGCCGCTGTAGGTGCTTTGACTTATGCTTTCTCGGATACTTTTTGGTTTTCGGCAGTTGAGGGCGAAGTTTATGCCACATCATCATTTTTTACAGCCATTGTTTTTTGGGCAATATTAAAATGGGAAAACGAAGCCGACCAGCTATATGCTAATCGTTGGCTTATCCTTATTGCTTATTTAATGGGCTTATCAATTGGAGTTCACTTGCTTAACTTGCTTGCAATACCTGCAATTGTGTTTGTATATTATTTCAAAAAATATGAAATAACTCCCAAAGGCGTTGTTATTGCATTTTTAACTTCTGTATTAATTTTAGGAGTTGTTATGTATGGAGTAATCCAAGGAGTCGTTTTGGTAGGTTCACAGTTTGAAATATTTTTTGCAAACTATTTAGGAACAGGATTTAACTGGGGATTTATATTTTATATTCTTCTTTTATCTGGAGCTTTAATTTATGGAATTATTCTTACATTAAAATATAAAAAACCAGTATTTAATGCAATACTTACAGGTCTTTTAGTAATATTAATTGGTTATTCGTCATTTGCACTTATTTTAATTCGTTCAATTGCCGATACACCCATGAACCAGAATAAACCAGACAATGTGTTTACTCTTATCTCATACTTGAATAGAGAACAGTATGGCGACAGACCACTTATGCACGGTCAGTATTTTAATGCACCATTAAATTCTCAAGAGCCTTATATTGAAGGCAAAGCTATATATGACCAAGATAAAGAAGCTAATGAATATGTTATAGTAGATCATAAACTTTCAAGAAATTATTCATCGGAATATAAAACGCTTTTACCAAGAATGTATAGCGACCAAGCTAGCCCCGACCATGTTAAAGGCTATATGCAATGGACAAATACATCGGAGCGAGACTTTTTTAATGCTGTGGTTGATAACGAAACCATGCAAGTAAGGCGAGATAGGTATGGAGATGTAATTTATAATAAAGATGACCCCAAACGAGCACCTACATTTGGAGAAAATCTACAGTTTTTCTTTAAATATCAGCTAGATTTTATGTACTTCAGGTATTTTATGTGGAACTTTTCTGGTAAACAGAGTGATATACAAAGTGACGGAAGTGTTATGAATGGAAACTGGATGACAGGAATTGATTTTATTGATGAAATGCGTTTAGGAAATCAGGATAATATTACTCCTGAAATGAAAAATAATAAAGCTAGAAATTCATATTATATGATTCCTTTCTTATTAGGAATTTTAGGAATGATATATTTATTGGGTGTAAATCAATCTGGTAAAAATTACTTTTGGGTAATAATGCTGTTTTTCTTTTTTACGGGAGTTGCTATTGTTTTATACTTGAACCAACCACCGTTTCAACCTAGAGAAAGGGATTATGCTTATGCTGGCTCGTTCTATGCCTTCTCTTTATACATAGGATTAGGAGTTGCATTTATTTATTCAATTCTAAAAAAATATACAAAAGAAATTTATGCAGCATCAATAGCAACAGTTTTAAGTTTATCAGCACCAGTTATTTTAGCACAGCAAAACTGGGACGATCACGACCGTTCAAATAGATATACTGCTAGAGATTTTGCAAAAAATTATCTTGAATCTTGTGAGGAAAATGCAATTATTTTTACAAATGGCGATAATGATACTTTCCCATTATGGTATGTGCAAGAAGTAGAGGGATTTAGAACCGATGTTAGAGTTGTTAATTTAAGTTACTTTAATACAGAGTGGTATATAAACCAAATGCGTAAAAAAGCATATAAATCTGAGCCAATAAAATTCTCGTTAAAGCCCGAAGAATATAAAAAAGGTGTAAGAGATATTTTATATGTAATTCCAAACCCTAACCTTTATGTTAACGAAAAGTATTTTGCTAAAATTAATGTTTTTGGTCCTGAGTATTCAGGTATTTTAACCGAAGTTGTAAGTTATTTATCAACAACAGATTTTCCTGTTAAATTTAAAGACCAATTTGATATTTTAAATAGAGGACATAAAAAAGTTGGTTTAGTTAATTTCGTGAAATTATTAAATACACTAAGTGATAAGAAAATTTTAGAAGACAGCAATCTTACTTTAGATGTACCAATAATGTCTGGTTTTGCAAAACGTGGATATGCTTTACTTAAAAAAGTTAAAGATTCAGCTATCCCTCTTGATTTAGCAATGGCTCATGTAGTTTCAGAAGATAGAAATTTGAAAACTGAAATTAGACAAGGGGAACTTTCAAATTATTTTCCATCGTCAAAATTATTAATTCCTGCAAATAGGGATGTAATAAAGAAGAACAAGGTTGTTTCAGACGAAAACTTGAATAAAGTAAGAGCAATTGAATGGGATTTTGCTAAAAGTCATCTAACAAAAAACCACATAATGGTGTTGGATATGCTTAATGCTAATAACTGGGAACGCCCTATGTATTTTGCGTCAACAGTTGGTGGTAGCCAGTATTTGAATTTAGAAGACTATTTTCAGTTAGAAGGGCTTGCTTATAAAATTGTACCAATAAAATCAAAAAGTAACGACTACCTTGTTGAAGGAAGTGTAAACTCCGATATTTTATATGATAATATTATGAACAAATTTGTTTGGGGTGGCCTAGATGTTAACGCAGATAAAATTTACCTTGATGAAAACAATAGAAGGTTTATAATAAACTATAAAGGAATATTTAGAGCACTAGCAAAACAACTTATTGACGAAGGTAAAAAAGACAAAGCAGAAAAAGTTTTAGACAAATATGCTGGTTTATTTCCTAATGATATGCTTAGCTTTGGATATTACGATTTATTATTAGCAGAGCAGTATCTTAGAATTGGTAAAAAAGATAAAGGACTAGCAATTGTTAATACAGTAGCCGATAATTTTAAAGCTAAAATTATTTATTATTCATCACTTGAAGATAAGTATTTGCATTTGTTAACATCCGATGTTGAAAGAACTGCAGCTCTTTATCAAGAAATTTTAAATGTTTTAGTTAAAAATAAAGAAGTAGAAAGAGCTCAACAATTAGCAGCCGAGGGTTACACAATTGTTGAAAATAGATTTAATTTTAATGAAATATTATCAAGCCTAGACGAGAATTCACAACAAAATTGGTATAATTCTATACCACCACATCAAAAAGCGTTGTTGAATTTCCAGTTTACTATAGAAAAATACACTTTAAAAAAGTAGATAACTGCCTTAAAATAAGACTGTTTAAAAACAGTCTTATTTTATTTTAACATTTGTTAACAAAAATTAAAATAAATTCACGATATTTGCGTTTGTAAAAGCAAACATTATTTATTTTGAACAGTCCTCGTTATAGAAAAATCTCAGATTTGTTAATACACCCGCCACGGCTGGTGAAAAACATATTTCCATATTTTATATGGGAAGTTAACTCATTAGAAAAAGTAATGTATCTTACTTTTGATGATGGTCCAATTCCTGAAATAACAGAAAATGTATTACATGCTTTAAGTTTTTTTAATGCAAAAGCAACATTCTTTTGTGTTGGCGAAAATGTTGTAAGAAATCCTAAAATATACGAGAAAATATTAAAAGGAGGACATTCTGTAGGAAATCATACATACTCACATTTAAGCGGACTAAAAACCGACACTAACGAATATATTGATAATGTCCAAAAAGCCGCTAAATATATTGACTCTACTCTTTTTAGACCACCACATGGTAGAATGAAAACAGCTCAGTCTGTAGAATTAGCAAAGCATTATGACATAGTTCTTTGGGATGTTTTATCCTATGACTTTGACAAAACAAAGAGTAAAGAGAAATGCTTTAAGAATGTTAAACACTTTTCGAGACCAGGTTCAATTATTGTTATGCACGACAGTATAAAAGCCAAGCAAAATATGTATTATACACTTACCCAAACATTAGCCTATTTTAGCTCTATGGGTTATAGGTTTGAAGCCCTTACTCCAGAGCTTTTCAGAAGCAGAAATATTTCAGCACAAAAAGAAAAAGTAAAATTTGCTGTTTAGATTCCATAAATAATCTTCTATAAATAAATAAATTTATATATTTGGATAATTGTTTGATTCATTAAGCAATTATTGATTTAGAATTGGCTATTTTCAAGTATTTAAAATTTTTGAGAAGATGAATAATAAAGAAAAAAATGAATTTTTAAATGATAAAATTCAAGAAGCCTACAAAGGTGGGGGCGAAGAACGAATTTCTAAACAACACAAAAAAGGAAAACTTACCGCACGAGAAAGAATTGAAATTTTACTAGATAAAGGTTCATTTCAAGAGTTAGGAATGCTGGTTAAACATCGTTCTACTGATTTTGGTCTTGAAAAAAGCAAGTTTTTAGGCGACGGAGTTGTTACCGGTTATGGAACCGTTAATGGAAGACTTATCTACGTGTTTTCCCAGGACTTTACAATATTTGGAGGCTCGCTGGCCGAAGCTCATGCATCTAAAATAGTTAAAATTATGGATATGGCCATGAAAAATGGAGCTCCAGTAATTGGGCTAAATGATTCAGGTGGAGCTAGAATACAAGAAGGCGTGGTTTCTTTAGGAGGATATGCCGATATTTTTTATTTGAATACAAGAGCATCGGGAGTTATTCCTCAGATTTCTGCAATAATGGGACCTTGTGCCGGAGGAGCAGTTTATTCACCAGCAATTACGGACTTTAACATTATGGTAGAAAACTCGTCATATATGTTTGTTACAGGGCCAAACGTTGTTAAAACTGTTACTCACGAAGATGTTACCCAAGAAGAATTAGGAGGAGCATCAACACATTCAACAAAATCGGGAGTTGCACATTTTACCGCAGGCAATGATTTAGATGCTATAAACCAAATTAAAAAATTGTTAAGTTATGTACCTCAAAATTGCGAGGAGACAACGCCTAACTTACCATATAAACAAAAGGATGAAACAATTTCAGCCTTAAATGATATAATACCAGAAAATCCAAATCAGCCTTATGACATTAAAGAAGTTATTTGTAAAGTAATTGATAAAGAAACTTTTCATGAGGTACATAAGAATTATGCTGAAAATATTGTAACAGGTTTTGCACGCTTAGCAGGGCGTAGTATAGGTGTTGTTGCAAACCAGCCAATGTTTATGGCAGGAGTATTAGATATAAACTCATCAAAAAAAGCAGCACGATTTGTACGCTTTTGCGATTCGTTTAATATACCATTATTAGTTTTTGAAGACGTACCAGGCTTTTTACCAGGAACAGATCAAGAATGGAATGCAATAATTACTAACGGAGCAAAATTATTATATGCTTTTTCAGAAGCAACAGTTCCTCGTATTACAGTAATTACAAGAAAAGCTTATGG
>JAOZLS010000057.1:0-9807 GCA_029934705.1 Bacteroidales bacterium
GTTAGTAATCTATTAGTAATGAATGAGAAAGTGTTAATAACTAAAAAGTCTTAAATTTGTTACATTTTGTAAAGCATTATACGTTTGGCAAGTTTTTAACCCCTAAAATATCAAACAAATAATGGCTACAACTATTTATTATACCATAAAAGGTAATATCACAAATCATATAGATCAGTCCCCTTTAAAAGGACTTAATATTAAACTATATGATAGTATAGGAGAAGAGATAAAATCTACAATTTCAGATGACTTAGGTGCTTATCAGTTAACTTTTACTTCCTCTTCCGTTAATCTTTATTCAGTAAAGGTATTTATTAATGATTATTTACTGAAAGTGCAAACAAATATTATTTTTAAAGCAGAAGGAGAAGTTAAAATTATTGACTTTAATCTAACTATGCCCTTCATTATTTGGGGAAAAGTTGTAAATCCAGATAATACATTTGTATCTAATAAAATAGTAAAATGTTATAAAAAACTTTTTGGAGGCGAAGAGCTTTTATATACTGCAACAACAAATGAAGACGGAGAATATTATTTATATTATGAAAATGATAATTCTAATATAATTGTAAATTTATATGAAGATGATAGTACTGATGAGCCAATAAATACAACAGGTTTGATGACTACCATTGCAGCTACTAAAGAAATTAATTTTCTATATAACTCAGATAAATTATTAGGAACACCAAAAGTTACAGAATTATCCTCTAAATTAAATGAATCTATTGATGCTAGAGCGGACTTGTCAGACCTTACACGTGAAGATGTAATAGTTTTATCTTCTCAACTTGATGCTTCAGAGCAGGATGCAAGACTGTATATTAGAGCAAAACAAATATTTACAGACCTTAAATTTGATGCTACCACAATTACATCGGATATTATTTTTGCACTCATAAAAAATGGTTTATCGACAAAGACATCAAGCTTATTTATGCAAAATGCCGAGACCTATAGAAGAACTCTCTTAAAAGCAGTAGAAAACAATACCCTTCCTAATGATTACTTCGATAATGCTGATGATTTAGATAGTATAATTATTGAATTACAAAAAGTTGCAATTGTTAATGCAGAGAAAGATACAGCAGAAAAATTTTCATTATATGATATTTTTAAGCGAACTGGTCTTGATACTAAAGATACTATAAAAGACGAGTTTTTAGAGCTTTATTCTTTAAATGAAAAAGCTGATAACGATTTTTGGGCTAGTTTACCTGTATCCACATATTCTTTAGAAAATATTGCATTTTTAAAATTCAACATAGATATAATGAATTTTACCGAATACAATATATATGTATATAATGCACTCCAATCTTATGGTTATAATAGACCAATTAAGACATTAAAAGTAATAGCTGAAAACATTCTTGATTGGACAGACATAACGGTAAATGCTGTAGATTTTCCCGATCATATTATAGGAGAAACTTTGGCTGATAAAAGAATTAATTATGCTATTTATTTTAAGCAGAAATTAGAAAAACAATTTCCAGCAGAAACAATAAAAGCTATTGTAAAAGGGAGTTCATTATCACCAAATGCAAAAAGTTTTATTGGCATTTATAGTGACTTTGAATTTATGACAGAAAGTGTTGAAGACTACTTTGTTAAGAAAGAAGTCTCAATGGAAACAGAGTCTAGTGCTTTTACCGAATTACAAAAAATACAAAGACTTGCTAGTCTATTACCAGAAAATAATAAACAAGAAAATTTATTTATTTTGTGGGACATTAATAAAATTGATTCTGTTGATGTTACAATTAATTCTGCACATGATATTATTAAAATTGGAAAAAGAAATTTTTTACAACAAATGATTGATGCAGGGGCTTCTGAAAATGATGCAAATATTATTTGGAAAAATGCAAAATCACGTAATGCAAAATCCTTAGCAGTTTATTCTAAATATAGTCCTCAGTTTAATAGGCTTAAAACAAATGTACTTAATGATGTTAGTATTGATGCAAATTTATCTAATTTATTCAAATCATTTGACTCTTGCACTTGCCAACATCCATATTCTACATTAAGCCCTTCTGCCTATCTTGTTGACAATTTACAATTTTTAAAAGAAGCAGGTACTTCCCCAAATGTAAATTTATATGAAAAATTACGAGAACGTCGTCCTGATATAGAGCGAATTAAACTTGAGGAAAACAACTCGAACACTCTAATGCCATACATTGATATTGTAAATGAGGTACTTGAAAACTCCATTGCGAATACCTTAGGTACTGAAGAAGATTATCAAACTACTGTTTCGGAGGAAGATGCCGTAGCATATCCTCAATATCAAATAGATACTGTTTACGAAACTTTAAGCTTGGAAAATAAACCTAGTGGTTTGCCATTTAATCTAGCAATTGAAGAAAGCAGAACATGGCTTAAGCTTGAAGGATGTTGTTGAAATACAAGGTGATGAAATTACTAAAGAGCTACGTGTTGCCGCAGAAAATATAGGTTTAAGCTTGAATGAACTTGATTTGATAAAAGGCATCGAGAACTACCTTCCTGTTCCCTCATCTGTTCCCTCATCTGTTCCCTCATCTGTTTTGGTAACTGATTTTTTGAAAAATACTCAATTAGAATATGATGAATTTATTGAATATTTACACTCAAGTTTC
Organism: Bacteroidales bacterium; assembly: GCA_029934705.1. GTDB lineage: Bacteria > Bacteroidota > Bacteroidia > Bacteroidales > JAADGE01 > DZBS01. The sequence continues at coordinate 2,637 of JAOZLS010000057.1, forward strand.
GTATATCCTAATTTTAATAATAACATTACTTATGTAGAAACGTGTTCATTAAATGGTGCTACAATTGATATTGATTTACTAAAATTATATCGCTATAAATTGCTTAAAACAAAAACAGGTTTATCAATCGAAGAACTTGATGAAATAATAAAAGTGTTCTTAACAGGAGGGACCTTTACTGATGATTTTATAATTGACCTTTCAAATCTTTTAAGTTTAAAAAGAGAAACTGGTCTTTCTATTAATGAACTACTCTTATGGTGTTATAAAGGAGATAATTATGTTCCGATTAATTATGATGACGATTTTTCTTCGAAAATAGCTATTAATACAGATGTTTTTAAACTTAATGATAATAGTGCTTTTATTAACCCTCCTAAAGTTGTTGATTCATTACATGAAATTTCAGCAGTAACAGGAATGTCGGAAGAGAATATTCTAACATGCATCAACGATGACCCTAATGTTGTAAGTTCATTAGTTTTTATTCTAAAACTAAAAGCAACATCTAGTTTTATTAATTATCATAATATTTCTTATTCAGAACTTTTATTATTAGAAAATATCTCTGAAAAGAAAGCTTTGTTTGAGACCCCTAAAGAAACTATTAATTTTATTGAAATATTAAATACAATAAAAGAATCAAATTTTACAATTGAAGATCTTGCATATTTACTTACAAATAATACCAATGTAAATTCTAATTTAATTGTTGAAGATAAAACAGCCAAAACATTTTTAGAAGAAACTCAGAAATTGCTTAATCAAGAAATTAATAAATTTTCAAAAACAAATGATAGAGCTTATGAAGTTTTAGTAGAAGTGCTAAAGATTAAAGATTTAGGTGATGATCAAATAACAAGTTTAGATAACATAATAAAGAATTTAAGAAGTGAAACAGTAGTAACACTGCAAGCCGAACCCGATGAAGAGGGATTAAATTTTTATAGTATTTGCAATTCTTTAGGTTTGAATATTGATTCTGTTTCAGAACAAATTATTGAAATAAAAGATAAACAAATTTCTGAAATTTATGCATTTTTACTTTCTTATTTCCCAGAAGAGCGTAATAAAATTGTATTAAAACCAATAATAGTAAATGCGTGGGCTATTGAGTTTGATTTAGATCAGATCTTAACAGAAAATATACTATCAAATTATTATACTCTCCTAATAGGGGAAGCTCCTTTTATTACAATAGACAATTTTATTAGTTCTGATTTTCTAAATTATGAAACAATTCTTGAAAGTCCTATTTATATTAAATTTTATCAAGGTTTTAATGTTGTAAATAAATTTATACAAACATATAAATTAAATGATTTAGATATTTACCCGATACTCTCAACAAATAAATATTTACTGAATATTTTCAAACTACCTTATATACCTGAAGATACCATTATCTCTTTTGACAAATGGTTGAATTTTCATAAATTAGCTGAGCTTGACAATTATTATTTCTTAGAGCATGGTTCATCTGTTTACTACACATTGCAAAACAGTTCCGAAATTGATAGTCTTAGAAATATTACAAAATGGGATCAAGATGCAATTAATGTTTTTGTTGATAATGACAATATAGATTTAAACAATCCTGAATGGCTCTTCACCTTACATAAAGTTTCTAGAATACTTTTAACTCTTAATGTTAAATATACTACTCTTGCGAATTGGGCTACAATCCAATCTTCCGAATATGAGGAGCAAGTCGCTTTCTCCAACCAAATACGAAATACACTTAAAGCAAAATACAGTACTGAAAAGTGGAAAACTGTTTTAACAAGTTTAATGAAACCTTTGCGTGAAATGAAGCGTGATGCACTTGTTAATCACATAATAAATGCTGTAACAAACTCATTTAACGATAAAATTGATATTTACGAATATTTTTTAATTGATACACAAATTGCACCGTGCTTTAAAACAAGCCGTATTGTTTTGGCACATTCTATAATGCAATTATTTATGATGCGTATTCAGTTAAATTTAGAAAGCGATCTTATAATAAACCATGAAGCTACAGAAGAATGGAAATGGCGAAAAAAATATCGAGTTTGGGAAGCTGGGCGTAAAGTGTTTTTATATCCTGAAAATTGGATAGAGCCAGAATTACGAACCGATAAGTCTGAAATTTTTAAAGAACTTGAAGAAGAACTTTTACAAGAAGTTATTACTAATGATGTAATAGAGCGTGCATTCTCAAATTATTTAGTAAAACTCGACAATGTTTCTAAACTTGAAATAGCACAACACTTTTACGATGAAGACAAAGGTGAACTACATGTGCTAGCACACACACAAGATACCCCTAGACAATATTATTACCGAAAACAAGATAAGTATAGTAACTGGACTGCATGGGAAAAACTAGATGTTGCAATTGAAGGAGAGCATGCTATACCCGTAGTTTTTCAAAATGAATTATATGTTTTTTGGTTACATGAAGAGAAAGAAAATGTAGGAACACCTGACAATAGTACGCAAATACCAAAATATTCTTTAGCATGGACTAAAAAACTAAAAAAAGGGTGGAAAACAAAATCTATTTCTGAAAAAGCTATAAGAATAAATGATAATATTCTTATTAGTGAATTTTCCTTAAATGCAGAAACTACAAATAATGATTCACAATTAGAATTAGAGCTTATTCAGTCCAATAAAAATACATTTATTGATAATGCAGAAATACTTTGTTCTCTTACTTATTTCATAGAACATATTACTACAGAAATACCAGTTTATCAATACGAATGGGAAAGTGTTTATAATAATTATTTTAGCAATAATGATCCTGATCAGAACTGTGATGATTGGGCGTATAACTGGAATGTTAATGATTTAGAATTTAAGCAATACTTGATTGACTTGGAATTGGAAGAGATTTATGAAAATGTTATTACAAATTACAACACGTCTCCTCCTAGTAGCCAGAAAGTCAAGAAATTTGTCCAAAAACTACATGATTTTATCCAAGGTGATTATGCAAAATTAAGTTTTTCAAAAATATCTAAATTTATATTTTCAAAAAACAAAATAAGAATTATTGCTTCTGACATATACAACTATAATTTAAATATAGAAAAGGGGAGTCTTAATAATAATAAAATAGGCATAACAGGAAATGAGTATTTTAGTATTATCTCAGAAGGTGAAATAATTTCAGAAAACATTACTGACATTGAAGTGAAGATGTGGGATGACCCAGCATACAAAACAATATTAAATTTAAATAAAGACATTTCAGTCATTATTCCTCATCAACACATATTCTACGAATCACAATCTCCATTTTTCATTGAAGATGATAAGCGAACGTATTTATGTAAACCATACAATACACCCCCAGTAGCTACACAAGATGATATAATAATTGACAAATCTGTAAATAACTATGATGACGAATTATCATCATACGTAGAAACAAATCAAACAGAAGCCTTAACTTCAGTAATCCGAAATGCTATTAAAGTAAGCGAAAGTAATATTGACTATTCTGAATATACTAATAGTATAAACCCATACACAAATTTAAGTTATGTTACACCTATTGTAAAAAATAAAAATACAGATGTTAAGACTGGTCCACCTCTAATAAGTCCAATACTAGTTAAGAAATATCGTTTTTATAGTTTTTATCATCCATATAGTGGTTTGTTTATAAAAACAATAAATAAATACGGAGTAAATGCTTTATTAGATCCTCGGGGTATAAATGATGAAACTTCTGTTTTAATAAGACAAGTTGCAAGCGAAGATGAGGATTCACAAATTTTCAACGATAATTATGACCCAACAGAGGCTGTTTCTTCTCCTCACCCAAAAGAAAGCATAAGTTTTGATTATAAAGATGCTTATGGACATTATAATTGGGAGGTTTTTTATCATACACCAATGTATGTTGCAGGACAATTATCCGCAAATCAGAAATTTGAAGATGCTCAAAAATGGTATCATTATATTTTTGACCCAACTGTTACAGGTAGCAATACTCCTGATAAATATTGGCGAATAAAACCTTTCGTTGAAGTTAATTCAAGAGGAATAGTTACTATTCAAGAATTAATGGAAGATATAAATAGTAGTTGGGGAACTGATACGCAAGTTCAACAATGGGAAGATCATCCATTTGAGCCTCATTATTTAGCAAAAATACGCCCTATTGCATATATGAAAAATACTATGCAAAAGTATATTGATAATCTTATTGCGTGGGGTGATAATTTATTCCGAAAAGATACAATGGAATATATTAATGAAGCTGTTCAAGTATATATGCTTGCTGCACAAATTTTGGGTCGTCGTCCAGTTAAAATAAAACAAGGAACACCCGAAGCTTTAAATTTTCTTGGAATGCAGGATGGTGTTATAGATGAAATGGGTAATATTATGGTTGATATTGAAAATTCACTATACCATAATGTTGGAGTCTCTACTGAAATTATAGACAGAGCCATTGATAATTTAAAAACAGATGTAGATTATAATGAACTGCAAACTAATACAATGGGAGCATTAAGTACGGTATTGTACTTCTGCATACCCGATAATTCTCAAATGTTATCATATTGGGACACTGTAGCCGATCGTTTATTTAAAGTTCGCTATTGCATGAATATTGAAGGTGTTGAGAGACAATTGTCATTATTTGAACCGCCTATTGACCCAGCATTACTTGTAAAAGCTATTGCAGGTGGTATTGATATTGGTGCTGCTATACAAGGTTTAAATGCACCACCTCCACTTTATCGTTTTAGGTATATGATGCAAAAAGCATTAGAATTTACAAATGATGTAAAAAGTCTTGGTCAAACATTACTCTCTGCTCTTGAAAAGAAAGATGCCGAAAAATTATCTATTTTACGAACGAATAATGAAGTTGTACTATCTGAAGCAACTACTTTAATTAAAGAGAAAAATATTGAAGAGGCTCAAGCTAACATTGTAGCTTTGGAGCAGTCAATATCTAATACTTTAAGTCGTCAGAATTATTATAATTCTAAAGAGTATATGAATGACAAAGAGGAAATTCAGTTTACTAATAATGATGAGGCTAATACTTATCGTGAGAATGCACAACATGCACGAATATTAGGAGGTAATTTAGCATTAATTCCTCAAATAGGGTTAGATGGAGTTCAACCAACACTGAGTTTTGGAGGGCTTCAGTTATCATCATTAGCTAATTTAGTTTCTCAAATGTATGATTTGAAAGCAAGTAAATTAACACACACAGCAGGAGTTGCAGCCACTAAAGCAGGTTACGACCGTCGTAGAGATGACTGGGAGTTCCAAGTTATAAGTGCAAAAAATGAAATAAAACAAATAGAAAAACAGAAACTTTCATCGGAAATACGTAAAGAAGTTGCAGAAAAAGATTTAAAGAACCATAAAGTACAAATAGCAAATAGTAAAGAAGCTTTTGATTTTATGAAATCTAAATTTTCAAATACTGAATTATACTCTTGGATGAGCAAAGAAGTTTCTAAATTCTATTTTAAAGCATACCAAACAGCTTATGACTTTGCAAAACAAGCTGAAAAAGCTATGCAATTTGAACTTGGAAATAAAACTGCAAGTTATATTAGTGTTGACCATTGGGAAGGACTTTATAGTGGCTTGTTAGCAGGCGAAAAACTGCACCAACAAATTAGACAAATGGAAGTTGCTTATATTGAGCAAAACAAGCGAGAGTATGAAATTACGAAACAAGTTTCTTTGGCAATGCTTAATGCCGATGCTTTATTAGACTTTAAAGATAAAGGTTCTTGCGAATTTCAACTTCCTGAAATATTATTCGATTTAGATTTCCCTGGTCATTATTTCCGAAGAATTAAAAATGTAAGTATAACTATTCCTGCTGTTACAGGACCATACACAAATATTAATTGTAAGTTAAGCTTACTTAATAGTAGAACTAGAATTGATACTAATTTAATTGACGTTGATGTTGATGGCGTAATTAAAAAAATGTATGCTTATTCAGAAGACAACGAAGATGGTTCACGTTTTGCCGAAGATTATGCAATAAAAACAGTAGCTACAAGTAGTGGAAGAAACGATGCAGGTATTTTTGAAGTTAATTTTAACGACGAACGCTATTTACCATTTGAAGGCAAAGGTGTAATTAGTACTTGGAAACTTGAATTACCCGATGAATTTAGAGCCTTTGATTATGACACAATTTCTGATGTTATTCTTAATATTAATTATACCGCAAAAGAAGGTGGCTTAGCAGTTGTTGTTAAAGAAGAATTATCTACTATGGTTAATAAGTTATCAGATAACGATCATGTCTGGTCAAGATTCTTTAGTCTAAAAGCTGAGTTTAGCGATAATTTATCTGAAATTATTGATACTAATAGCTCAACTATTACGGTAAATAAAAAACTGATGCCTTATCTTTTCAATAATAAAATAATTACAGTAAATGATGTGTTAGTCATTATCAAAACAAAGGAAAATGCTGTAATCTCTGGAAATATTATTTTAAATGAAGTTCCAGGAAGTATAGGGTTGCTTAATGATATTGTAGGTAGTAGTTTTTATAGTCATGATTTTACGGGATTAACTAATGTAGAAATTATTGATAACGGAACAAGTTTTCCACTTGAATTACAGAATGTTGCAGCTGATGCAATCGACGACATTATCTTGGTATTAGAATATACAGTTTCAACTGTTTAATCATTTCACGAGCAGATGCTAAATCAAGTTTAGCATGACGATTAACTCGTTTTTAGAGAGTGTCAAATCAAACGTACTACTAAACGTAGTTTTAGTAGTACGTCATTCCAAACTTGATTTGGAATCTGCTCGCAGAATAGTAAAAGCACATTAATTATGAAACAATCTTATGTGTATATTATGAGCAATTTTGGACGAACGGTTTTGTATATTGGAGTAACAAACAATATCGAGAGACGTGTTCTGGAACATAAATCAGGGATAGGTTCAAAATTTACAGGCAAATATAATTGTGTTTATTTAATTTATTATGAAAGAATGCAAGATATTTCGCAGGCAATCAAAAGAGAAAAGCAGCTTAAAACATGGAAACGAGATTGGAAAATGAAATTAATAACAGAGTTAAATCCTAATTTGGATGATTTATCTGAAAATTGGGATTAAAAATCATACGAGCAGATGCTAAATCGAGTTTAGCATGACG
>JAOZLS010000057.1:9907-14790 GCA_029934705.1 Bacteroidales bacterium
AAAAAAAACAAAACCAACAAATGGAAAAATATCACAGGAATAATATATCAGTCGAAGATCAAATAAATAATCCGCAAACTACGGGGAGTGATGCTGAGCAGCAACAATCACAGTCGCAGGAAGGCAACAATCACTCTAAGCAAAGCCCAGTAACACTACCCAAAGGTGGAGGTGCAATTGCAGGTATTGGCGAAAAATTTCAGGCAAATCCTGTTACAGGAACTGGTAGTATGAGCGTTCCTGTGAATATTAGCCAAGGCAGAGGCGAATTTTCTCCTCAACTTGCACTTTCCTACGATTCAGGTAGCGGAAATAGCATTTTTGGTTTGGGCTGGAATGTTGGTCTTGCAGCAATAACACGTAAAACACAAAAAGAACTTCCTCGATATTCTGATAATAATACTTTTCCTGCTCGTACTTATTCTGAAAAAGAAAAGGATAATAGTATTTTTCCTGAAGATACTTTTATTTTGGCTGGTGCCGAAGATTTAGTTCCTTTTCTTGAAACTGATGACGAAGGCAAAATCTTTCGTAAAGTTAGATCAGAAGATATTTATATTATTACAAGCTATCGTCCACGAACCGAGGGTTTGTTTGCAAAAATTGAACGCTGGTATAATACCGAAAGCAAAATTTCTCATTGGCGAACTGTTGGGAAAGATAATATTACTACAATTTATGGCGAAAATGAAAATGCTAGAGTTGCACATCCCGAAAACCCTAAAAAGGTTTTTAAATGGATGATTGAAAAGACTTTTGATGCCAAAGGAAATATCATTTTTTACGAATACAAAAAGGAGAATACTGACAATATTCAAAAAACAGTTTTTGAAAAAAACAGGCTAAAAAATCAAAATGCTTTTGAAAATATTTATCTAAAAAATATCTATTACGGAAATAAAACGCCCTTTGCTAATAACAATTTCGACTTAGTAAATAGCGATGGTTGGAATTTTAAAATTGTTTTTGATTATGGCGAATATACCGATAATGAAGGTGGAATACCCGAACTTTTGCCCGAAGCAACTTGGAAAGTTCGACAAGATCCGTTTTCGACAAACATTGCAGGTTTTGAGATAAGAACATACAGACTTTGTCGTAGAATATTGATGTTCCATGATTTTGCAACTAATTTTTCGGGTTTAGTAAAATCAACCGATATTGATTATGACGAAAATTCTGTTGCAACAACAGTAAAATCTGTAAGCCATAAATTTTATGACAATGGTACTGCATCAAGTATGCCTCCATTGACTTTTGAATACAGTAAAATTAATATCGACACACGTTTGCACAGTATCGACTATGCTAGTATGCAAAATTTACCAGCAGGTTTTGATGCGTCTGTCTCTCAAACAACTGCACTATTTGGCGATGGCTTACCTGGTGTTTTAATCGAAAATAATAGCACTTGGTATTATAAAGAAAACTTGGGCGATGTTGATTATTATGGAACAAGTTTAGTAGAGACAGCCGGTGGGCTGTCTCAAGACTCACCACAATTAAAAAAGCCAAAACTCAAGTTTGCACCTATGCGAAAGCTTGCCCAAAAACCATCATTAGCAGGTATTTCTGGAGCAAGTGGCGGAATGCAAGGTAGCCTTTCCGACATCGACGGCGACGGACTAGCAGAACTTATGATTTTTGCTCCACCCTACGCTGGATTTTATAAACAAGACGCTTCGACTCTGGGCACTTCGGCTCCGCTCAGTGACCAGAGTCTGCTCACTGAGCGGAGCCGAAGTGAGCCAAATTGGCAACAATTTCGCCCTTTCTCCCAAGTTCCTAATGTCGATTTAGGCGATCCTAATTTACGAAGTATAGATCTTACAGGCGACGGAAATCCTGATTTGCTTATTACCGAACAAAGCTGTTTTGTTTGTTATCCTTCTGCCGAGGAAAAAGGCTGGGACAAGGCTTTTAGAGTTAGCAAAGCTCTGGATGATGAAAGTGGTCCGGCAATTGTTTTTGACGATGGCGAGCAATCAATTTATCTTGCCGATATGACAGGCGACGGACAAACCGATATTGCCAGAATACGAAATGGCAAAGTAGAATATTGGGCAAATCTTGGTTACGGGCGTTTTTCGCAAAAGGTAACAATGGCGAAATCGCCTAAATTTGATAATCCCGAAAAATTTAATCAAAATCGTATAAGACTTGCCGATATTGATGGTAGCGGAACTGCCGACATTGTTTATTTGGGTAGCCGAACTGTAAATTATTGGTTTAATCAAAGTGGAAATAGTTTTTCTGAAACTCACGAAATTTCGAGCTTTCCGCAAACCGATAGTCTTGCAAGTGTTAGTGTGTTTGACTTATTAGGCAACGGAACATCGTGTATTGTATGGTCGTCGCCGTTACCAAAAGATGCACCTTTCAATATAAAATACATTGACCTTATGTCGGGTCAAAAACCGCATTTGCTTTTGCAAACCGACAATAGTATGGGCGGAATTAGCAGTTATAAATATACGCCTTCAACCAAATTTTATTTAAAACATAAGCAAGAAGGACGAGCTTGGAAAACGAAATTACCATTTCCAGTTCAAGTTTTAGAACGTAGCGAAACCTACGACCAAATTACAGGAACTCGCTTTGTTAGCCTTTACGAATATTTTGATGGCTATTTTGACGGCTACGAACGTGAATTTAGAGGTTTTGGAATGGTAGAACAACGTGATACCGAACAATATGCCGAATTTTCGCAAGACAATATTTTTCCCGTAGGCACAAACGCCAACGAAGAATCCCACATCCCACCAGTCCTAAGCAAAACATGGTTTCACTTAGTACGCAGCCAAGACCCTCAGGGTTTTAAAAACCCTGAGGGTCTGAGTTTGACAAACTTAACCAGACAAGAAAAACGAGAAGCCCACCGCACACTCCGAGGTAGCATGCTTAAACAAGAAATTTATGCCGAAGATGGTACCGAACTTCAAAATTTACCATATTCTGTAACCGAAAAAAGTTTCGATATAAAAGTTATTCAGAAAAAAGCATTTAATAAACATGCAGTTTTCTTTGTAAGCGAAGCCGAAACTCGAACAATGCAAAACGAAAGAGACATAACGGATGCACGCATTATGCAAAGCATTAATTTAGAAATTGATGAATTTGGAAATCCGCTAAAAACAGTACAAATTGCATATCCCAGAGGATTTAAAGCCGAAGAAATCCCAGCTGATATTCAACCAGAACAAGAAAAGTTAATAATTACACTAAACGAAAACGATTTTATAAACGAAAATAATAAGGATGAATTTTATTTACTAGGAGTTCCTTATCAGGCAAGAGTCTTTGAACTTACGGGTTTAAATTTGGGAGAAGATTTTTTCACAAAAGAAGAAATTACAACAGCATTAGAAACAATACAGCAAATTCCTTTTGAAGAAACACCCGATACAGAGCTAATTCAGAAAAGATTACTTTCTTCAACAAAAAACCTTTACCACCAAGAAACACCTAGTGAAACTCCTTTGCCACCAGCACAAGTAGCATTTCACGCAATGCCTTTTGGCACATATCAATCCGTTTTTACCGATGCTATGCTTAGCGGTATTTATGGCGATGAAAACTCAGAGTTTCCAATTTTAAAAACTGGCGAAACAATTGAAAATATTATTATTGAAGGAAAATATATAAAAGGAAACGATATTTTTGTTGCTCCCGAAGGCGAAACAGATATTTTTGACGATGAACTTTGGTATAAACCTTCCGATTTAATACTTTATGATACTAATTTCTTTCTTCCTACGGAAACACGTGATATTTTTGGAAACTCGAGTACAATAGTTTACGATAGCCATAAACTTTTTCCTGTAGAATTTAAAGACACTTTAAATAACAGTATTTTTGCCGAATACGATTACAGAGTTTTACAAGTAAAAAAAGTTACAGATATTAACGATAACACTCAAGAAGCCATTTTTGATGGTAGAGGCGTTGTTGTAGAAAGCATAATTTCGGGAGCCGACCAAGACGGAAATCCAGTTGGCGATACAGCAGATTCACCTACACAAACTTTTGAATATGAACTTTTTAAATTTGCTTATTCAGGTACACCCAACTACGTAAAAACCACCGCAAAAGTCTGGCACCTTAATTCCCCCTTTGAAGGGGGTTTGGGGGATGTTTTTGTTGGAACAGAAGACGAAACCATGACCTCTTACACCTATACAGGCGGATTAGGTCAAGAAATAATGACCAAAGTGCAAGCCGAAGAAATTGAAGGAACCACGCCACGTTGGGTCGGAACAGGGCGTACAATCTTGAATAACAAAGGCAAAGCCATAAAACAATACGAACCGTACTTTTCTGATACTTCAGAATATGAAGATGAAGATTCGGTTGTTATGCAGGGCGTAACACCAATAATGCACTACGATTCCCTTGGCAGACTTGTACGTACCAACTTACCCGATGGCACATTTACAAAAGTAGAATTTACTCCGTGGCAACAAAAAAACTACGATACAAATGACACAGTATTAGAAAGCGATTGGATTAAAAATTTATTTCCAGGAAACACTGGTTTCGGCTCCGCTCAACCTCCAGAGGTTTTTGGCGAAGCTCCTGAAGGTGGCTGGACAAGTGAACAACGATCTGCAATGCTTGCCTCTGACCATGCCAACACTCCGCAGGTAATAACATTAGATGTATTAGGAAAACCATTTTTAACAACCGACGATAATGGAATTATTGAAGGAGAACCACAATTATATTCAGTACGCAATAAATTAGACATTACAGGTAATATACAAACGGTTACCGATGCCAAAGGACGTGAAATGACAAACTTTTATTACGACATGGCTGGCAGACTACTAAAAACCTATAATATAGACAGTAACACACGCATAAACATACCCGACGCAGCCGAT
>JAOZLS010000330.1 GCA_029934705.1 Bacteroidales bacterium
TCCTTCAGTCTTTCTCTCTAAAAAGCCATAATTATTAATATGAATATCATAATTGCATTTTGAACAAGAAAAATCGTTATTTTTCGCTCTAAAACCATCAATACTATTACATTCAGGACAAATATATAAAGCATGATTTATATTTTCGGCCTTATAATTAGAGTAAACCCTATTCATTTTAACTCGCTGATAATCTACTTCATCATGAACTAATGAATTAACTAAGAGCTTATAAATTTCGTCTTCGCTTAACAAGCTAATTTGTTCTGTATTTAATAATAATTTATAATAAATTTCTACTTTCGTAAACCTTAATTTCTTAGACCACCTAGGGTTAAACAAATTCATTCCTTTCATTGATGCTACAACAACAGGAACTTTCAATAATCTAATTAATTTAACTATAGACTTATCTATTTTAAAATTTAAACCAGCCCAGGTTCTAACACCCTCAGGAAATATTCCAACGCTTTCGCCTTGTTTTATAACAGTAATTATATCGCGTATTACTTTTGTATCACGAATATTCTTTTTCTTAGGAATAGTACCCAAGCTTGTTAAAAAGAAATTATCAATTTTATTTTTAAATGCTGCATCCGACGATACAAAATGAATAAACTTAGGCATAAAATTACCAATTACAAAAGGGTCCCAAAAACCAACATGATTACTTAATAACAAATGCGGGCTTTTAAGATTTTTAACCTCCTTAGGCATTCTCTTTTTAATTCTAAAAATAAAGTTAAATATTGAAAAGAAAATAAATACTAAAAAACGAATATAATATTTTGTAGAAAATGTTTTTTTTACCGACATATAAATTTCATTGCTAAATAATAATATCAAATATATATAAAAAAATCTACTTATATCAATTTGATATCAAAATGGCATATATAAATTAAGTTTACTGTTATTTTAATAAGAAAAAAGGGTCGTATTCAATAGGCTCCATTAGATTCGTAGTGAAACCTTTAAATTTTATGTTTTTCATTCCAAATTCTACCATTCTAATTTCTACATTATAAATATTATTCTTAACTTTGTAGATTACTTAAAATAGTTATACACAATTAAAATATAAATATAATGGCTAAAATTAAAGTTGGAATAAACGGTTTCGGACGAATTGGACGAAACGTTTTTAAAATCATTTTAGAAAGTACAGATTATGAAATCGTAGGGATAAATGATTTAACAAGTAACAAAAATCTTGCTCACTTATTAAAATACGATTCAACTCAAGGTAAATTTGAAGGTACAGTATCATTCAACGATAATGGACTTATTGTAGATGGTAAAGAAATAAAAGTTAGTGAAGAAAGAAGCCCAATAAATATTCCTTGGTCAGACACTCCAGATGTTGTAATTGAAGCAACTGGTGTTTTCAGAGAAAAAGAAAGTGCAAAAGGCGGATATGGTGATCACCTTAAAAACGGAGCAAAAAAAGTTATTTTAACTGTTCCTTCAAAAGACACAATCGATAATATGATTGTTATAGGTGTTAATGACGATGCTCTTAGACCAGAAGATGTTTGTGTTTCAAATGCATCATGTACTACAAACTGTCTTGCTCCAATAGCAAAAGTTCTTAACGACAATTTTGGAATTGAAGTTGGACTAATGAACACAATTCACTCATACACAAACGACCAAGTTATACTTGACGGACCACATAGCGATTTAAGAAGAGGTAGAAGTGCCGCTGTTTCAATGATTCCTACTACAACTGGCGCTGCTGCTGCTGTTGGCAAAATCATACCAGACTTAGCAGGCAAACTTAACGGTATGGCAACTAGAGTTCCTACTCCTACTGGTTCAATTGTTGATTTAGTTGTAACTCTTAAAAAAGAAGCTACAATAGAAGAAATTAATGCAGCTATGAAAAAAGCAGCTGAAGGACCAATGAAAGGAATCCTAGAATATTGCGAAGATCCTATTGTTTCTGTTGATATTATTCACAATACTCATTCATCAATTTATGATGTAAATGCAACAATAGTTTTAGGTAAAATGGTTAAAATACTTTCATGGTACGACAATGAGTGGGGTTACTCCGCTAGAGTTGTTGATTTAATCGGAAAATTATTCAAATAATATTATGAAAATTAATAAAAAAGCTGTCTCATATAATATTTGGGACAGCTTTTTTTTTACTTTAGCGGAAAACTTAAAGTAGTTAGATTTTAGTAGTTAGATAAAACAGTTAATCATTGTATTTCATGCAACTTATATACCTTAAAAAGTACTTGTGTAAAATTAATTACATAGTTACTTGGCCGTAAGTTGTTAACTGATAAAAACTTGCACCAGTGCGTAAGCAACAATAAATAGCACTTAGTGCTTACTAATACCTAACTACTAAATACTTTTTTAAATAAAAAACAATAAACAAATGAAAAAGACTCAATTTAGTGATTTAAACAAAGCAATGGGAGGTAAAATGGTAGAGTTTGCAGGTTATGAAATGCCTGTAGAATTTACTGGAATTAACGACGAACACATAAACGTTAGAGAAAACGTTGGTGTATTTGACGTTTCACACATGGGCGAAGTCTGGGTAAAAGGACCAAAAGCATTCGAATTTGTTCAAAAAGTAACAACAAATGATGTTGCCGCATTAAGCATTGGAAAAATACAATACTCGTGTTTTCCTAATGGGAAAGGTGGTATAGTGGACGATTTACTTGTGTATTATTACGAAGAAGAAAAATATATGCTAGTAATTAATGCTTCAAATATCGACAAAGATTGGGCTTGGTTACAAAAGCAAAATACCATGGGAGCAGAACTAGAAAATGCTTCTGATAATATTTCGCAAATTGCAATTCAAGGTCCAAATACCATTAAAGCCTTACAAAGCTTAACCGATATTAACTTATCCGAAATTACATACTACACCTTTACAACAGGCACATTTGCAGGTGTTGACAATGTAATTGTTTCAGCAACTGGATATACTGGAGCTGGTGGTTTTGAATTATATATGTATAATAAAGATGCCAAAAAAGTTTGGAATGCCATTTTTGAAGCAGGAAAAGAAATTGGAATTAAACCAGCAGGTCTTGCATCAAGAGACACTCTAAGACTTGAAATGGGATTTTGCCTTTACGGAAACGATATTGACGATACAACTTCGCCAATTGAAGCAGGTTTAGGTTGGATTACAAAATTTGTTGACGGTAACGATTTTATCGACCGTGAATTTATGCAAAACCTTAAAGACAACGGCGTTTCAAAACGATTAAAAGGTTTTGAAATGATTGACAGAGGAATACCTCGACATGATTATGAAATAGCTGATGCTGAAGGCAATGTAATTGGACGTGTAACTTCTGGAACTATGTCACCAATGCTAAAAAAAGGTATTGGAATGGGATATATTAATAAAGGTTTCACAAAACTTGATACCGAAATTTATATAAAAGTTAGAAAAAGACTGCTTAAAGCAAAAATTGTAAAACTACCTTTTTACAAAGCTTAATAGTTGAGTCTGCTCCGAAACCGGTCTGACGGCTGTATTTGCAAAACACGAAAACTTATCTTTCTCATTTACTGCTAATTAACAAAGCCACCAGACCGATTTCTATACAAATTCCGTTTTTTTGGAGCGATCTCATAGTTTCGATTAAAATAACAAAGCCCTCGTTAATAGCGAGGGCTTTTTCATGATTAGTTCGACAAATTCGTATGATGGTCCTTTTTTAATAGGCTGATTTTTTAGTAGTTCAACTTTATAAATTGATGATAAATTTGTAAATAGTTTTGATTTTAATTTCAACAACTTATCTAATGTCTTTTTTTTTTCTATATTTGAACAAAGCAGTAAATAACATCAAATAAATTTCAAAGCTTATTTTAGAAACTAAAAAACACAAAACATGAAAAAATCTACAATTTTAATTATTACAATAGTAATTACAATAATAGGGATGAGTAGAATAAATGCTCAAACAAAAGGTACTTTTACCGATAAAAGGAATAATAAAGTTTATAAAACTGTAAAAATAGGTTCTCAAATTTGGATGGCAGAAAACCTAGCATACAAAACAAAATATGGGTGCTGGACTTATAGAAATAAACCAGAGAATGTACGGTATGGCTATTTATATAATTGGAAAACCGCTAAAGAAGTATGTCCAATAGGCTGGCGTTTGCCAACAGATGCAGACTGGAAACAACTTGAGATGCAATTAGGAATGACGCAAATAGAAGCTGACAAAAGGGGAAAGCGTGGTACAAATCAAGGTTTACAATTAAAAGCCGATACAGACTGGAAAAAAGTCAAAAGTGGAACAAACAAAAGTGGTTTTTCAGCCCTCCCTGCTGGTTATTGCAAAAACCACGGTCTTGGATCTACTGGAATAAGGTTAAATACCCATTTATGGAGTGCATCTTCTATAAACTCTTCAGTTGCATGGATTCGTTTTCTGCATTTCAAAAGAGATGGAATTTCCAGAATTACTGGTTATAAGGTAGATGGATATTCTGTACGTTGTATTAAGGAATAATCAAAGTGTTGCAGGTCGTTCAGTTTCGGTCCGTTTGCAGAATAAATAACACTAAATGTCTTATACACTATTTATTAAGAAATCAACATCGAGACTATATTTGCAATATTAAGTTTTTTTAAAAGTGCTTGACTCGTGATATAAGGAGGGAAACACCTGACATGCTCAGGTATTTTTGTTGTCATTTCGAACGGTAGTGAGAAATCTTGTTGGCTGACTGTAATCGCCCAATACTTCTCCCTGCCTGTTTTAGTTATTTTAATTAATTCAACTTTGGCAAAGTTCACTTTATTTATTATTAG
>JAOZLS010000331.1 GCA_029934705.1 Bacteroidales bacterium
TCCACCTCTGCTATTGATATTGGAGAAGATAGAGAAAAATTTTATCAGTTTGCTCTTGATGAAGAAAGAGTTATTTTAGATTTTGAAAAAATAAATTTCAAGCTTGTTAAAAAAGAATATTTAGATGGAATTAAAGGTTTAAAAGATGAGTTAACAATAATGAAAAAGGTATTGCAGAAAACATATGATAGTAGAACTTTTATAGGATTAGTTGTTTCAAAAATAATATCTATATTGTTTAAAAGGTTTTCATCTCACTCAATATTATTAGTATTACAAAAACAGTGAATGTTATGAGTGTGAAAATAAAAATAATAGGCAAAGACGGGCAAGGTTGGTCTGTTGACAGTGATCGATATTTTAATGAAAAAGCAATAAAAGAACTTAATTATAAGATTGTAAAATGTTTTTTTAATGCAGATATTATTTATTCTGTGTGGTATTCGTATATTTTTAAATTAAAATTTATACATCTCCGAATATTTACAGGAAGGAAAAAGTTTGTTTCTATAGTAACAAATGATATTGAAGACAACAATAAAAATATAGATAAATATAAAAAAAACACTGATTACTGGATTTGTGCAAATACAAAGCAAAAAAACTACTTACTAAGTCAAAAAATTAAAGAAAATACAATTTTTATCAACCCATTTTATGTGAGTGAAACAAAGTTCACAAAACTTGATTTATCAAAAAAAGAGCTTTCAAAAAAACTTAAATTTAATTATAATAAAATACAAGATAAATTTCTTATTGGTTCATTTCAAAGAGACAGTTTAGGAGCGGATTTAACAAAACCAAAGTGGCATAAAAATCCTAGCTTGCTTATTGAAATTTTAAAAGATATAGATAAAAATAAATTCATCTTACTTTTAGCTGGTCCTCGTAGGCATTTTATTATTAATAAATGTCGTAAATATAACATACCTTATTTATTTATTGGAAACGAAACATCAATAAACAAAGGGAAAGATGATTTTTCTATAAATATTTTATCAAAGGAAGAAATAAATTTATTATACAATCTGATTGATTTATATATTGTAACATCTGCATCAGAGGGTGGTCCCAAAGCAATAATTGAAGCATCCTTAACAAAGACACCAATCCTTAGTACTCCTGTTGGTTTTGCTCCTGATGTATTAAATGAAGACTTAATTTGTGAAAATAAAGATGAATTTCTTAAAAAATTAAAGACCTTACTTAAAGACAAAGAATACCGTGATAAAATAACAAAAGACAATTATAATAAAGTTAGTAAAATTAATAACTTTGAAGCGTATAAAAAAAGAATAAAAAATATAATTGAAACTATTTCAAATGATAAATAAAGAAAAACTGGTAATAAGAGTTAATGAAATATTTCATGATATTGAAGGAAAAGATTATCAGAAAAAGCATAAAGATATTTTTACTGGCGAGGCATTACGTTGGCAAAAAACAGCAAAAAAATATTTTCAAAATTACAAATCACCAATAACAGTTTTAGATATTGGAACAGGAACAGGATTTATTCCCATTAAAACAGCTGAATATCTTTCTGAAAAAGACAGGTTTATTTGCTCAGATATTTCGCAGGAAATGTTAGAGGTTTCAAAAAACAATATTAGCACAGCAAATTTTAAGTGTAAAATTGAATATTTAAAATTAGATGGAACATCAATAAATGTTGGAAAGGCAACAATTATAACAATAAACTCAGTCGTACACCATATTCCAAATTTAAAAATATTTTTCACTATATTAAATAGTATTGTCCCAATTGGGGGTAGGATTATAATAGGACATGAGCCAAATAGTTTATTTTATTCAGAAAAACAACTTGTTAATAAATATCTTTTTTTTGAAAAATTGTTTTCACCTAAAAAGTTAATTTTAAGCATATTAAGATTTGCAAAAATTAATATATTATTAAAAAGAATATTAGCTAAAAAAAAGAATAATAGCGTTCTCAATAAAATTAACAAAATCTTATTACATGAACGCTTAATAAATAAAAACCTTTCTGTTGATGATATTAATAAAATGGTTGATTACCACTCACCCACTGCTGGTGCAAAAATTGATAAAACAAAAGGAATTAATATAGAAGAAATAAGAAAAATGTATTTGCCAAATTTTGAAACGGAGTATTTTGAAACATACAATTTTTTAAGTAAAATGAGTAATAAAAATATATTCATGAGAAAACTTAATAAATCTTTATCTAAAAAACACAAAGGTAAAGGAGCTACTTTTTTTATTGTTTTAAAGAAGGTTGAAAAATGAAAATTAACATATTTTTAAATATAAAAAAAGGTGCTTATGGAGGCGGAAACCAATTCTTAAAAGCATTGAAGGAGTATTTTCTTAATAAGAATGTTTATTCTGAAAATATTTATGATGCAGATGTAATACTTTTCAATAGCCACCATCAAGTACAGGAACTTATAAAACTGAAAAAGAAATACCCTGAAAAAATATTTATTCACCGTATTGATGGACCAATTTTTTTAATACGAAAAAACAATCGGCATTTAGACAAACTAATCTATAATTTCAATGATAAAATTGCAGATGCAAGTATTTTTCAGTCAATATGGTCAAAGCAAAAAAACATAGAACTTGGGATTAACGCAAATAAAAAGAATACTATAATTATTAATGCTCCAAACCCACAAGTTTTCAACCTTAAAAACAAATCATTTTTTAATACAAATAGTAAAACAAAAATAATTGCAACAAGTTGGGCTTCAAATCTCAATAAAGGGTTTGATACATATAGGTTCCTCGATGAAAATCTTGATTTTTCAAAATATGAAATGACTTTTTGCGGAAACAGCCCTTATAGGTTTAAAAATATAAAAATGATTAAAGCTCTTCAGAGTGGTGATTTGGCAAAACAATTAAAAAAGCATGACATTTATATTACAGCATCAAAAAATGACCCCTGTTCAAATTCACTTGTTGAGGCTTTACACTGCGGACTTCCCTCAATTGGATTGAATGATGGCGGGCATCCTGAAATTATTGGGAAAGGTGGTTTGGTTTTTAATAAAGACGAAGATGTAATAGAAAAAATAAAGGAAATTGAACTAAGCTATTTAAAATTTAAAGAAGCTATTATCTTGCCAAATATATCAGAAATTGGTAAATTATATTATGATTTTATAAAAACAGTTTTTGAACAAAAGCAAAAAAACAATAATAAAATTGGTGTTTTTGATGTTCTTAGTCTTTATAAATCAATATATTTACAAAAAATTATTAAAAACTTTTAATGTTACTATTTAAAAATCTAAAATATTATTTAAAAAGTTCTTATAGAAGACAATACCTTGACAAGCTTCAAAAAAAACATAAGGATGAATACCTTGGTGTTGTTTTAGATATTGGAGGTAGAAATAGAGGTGCATTTAAAAAGCCCAAAAATAACGTTGAAAAATGGATTTTTGCAGATATTGAAGCAAAACATAAACCCGATGTTGTTTTAGATGTAGCAAATATGCAAAACATTGACACAGATAGTATTGATATTGTTAATGCAATGGAACTTTTTGAACATGTTGAAAAAATAAATGCTGGAATTGCAGAATGTTACAGAGTTTTAAAATTTGGAGGGAAGTTTCTAATTTCAGTTCCATTTTTATTTCCAGTTCATGCCGACCCTTATGATTTTCAGCGTTGGACACATACAAAGTGGAAAAATGAGCTGATAAAAACAGGTTTTAAAATTGAAAAAACTGAAATTATGGGGCGTTTCTTTACTGTAAGAAATGGTATGAATAAAACATTAATACAATCATTGCCTGTAATTATTCGTTATATAGGATATTTTTTATTTCCTGTTTTTGATTTGATTAATAAATTAGATAATACAAGTTGGGTAATAAAACATCCTAAACTGGGCAATTATCATGGTGGGTATTTTATAATTGCTAAGAAATAACGTAACAAAAAAACCATATTAACAATCCCTTACAATAAATTCAAATAAGCATGAGTTTAGAAATACAATTTGAGAAATATAAAAAAAGAGGTGCAGACTATCATTATGTACAGATTAATAAAAGAAACATTAAAGAATATCGACCGTCTGTTGAAGCTCGTTACATAATGCATATAAATTTAATAGCATTACTGTTAAAGCAAAAAGAAATAACAAAAAAACAAGAAATATACATTTTAGATGTTGGTTGTGGCGATGGAGCTCTTCTCTATCTTTTAAATAAAAAACTTACTAATTATACATTTAAAATTCATGGTGTAGATTTGTCGGAAGATGCCCTAACGGTTGCAAAAAAAAAGATACCAAATGCTGAATTAAAAAATACAGATGCCTATAATTTATTATTTCCAAACAATTACTTCGACATTGTAATTTCTTCCGATGTAATTGAGCATGTAAATCTTCCAAACAAAATGTTGGGTGACATTCAGAGGGTTACAAAACATGATGGCGAAGTTATAATAGGAACACCAATAAGATATACTGAAAAGCCCCTTGACAATATGCACTTTCAGGAGTTTTTCCAGAATGATTTTTTAAAACTAATGTCTGTTTTTTTTAATAATGCAAAATTATTTGAAAGTCATAACTTATTTCATGTTTTAAACTACCAACAAACATTCAATTTTTTAGGTTTAAAAATTGGTATAAAAAGATACAAGTACAATATTTTGTCAATTTTGGGTAACAATTTATTCTTAAAAAAAAGAAAGAACAAAAATGATATTTTTACATATATGTTTGTTTCTGCAAATCATTAGCATTGCGTTATAAATCGAACAATATCAGTTGGTTATGATTTAAGTTC
>JAOZLS010000332.1 GCA_029934705.1 Bacteroidales bacterium
TTAGAAAAAATAAATTAATTTTGCACCCCAATACAATAACATATATATAAAGTCTAATTTATTAACAAATTAATTAAATTTAATGAGCGAAAAAGAATTAACACCGGAAGAAAAATTACCGGTAAACGAAAACACTACAACAGAAGAAGTTGTAGTTGAAGAAAAAGCGGCAGAACAAGAGGTTGTAGTTGCAGAACAAGCAGTTGAACAAGAAGTTGTGGTTGCAGAAAAAGCAGTTGAACAAGAAGTTTTAGTTGAAGAAGAAAAAGTTATTTTAAATGCATCAACACTAGATTTTGACTGGGATTCAAGTTCAAAAGACGTTGATGATTATTCAGTTAACGAGAGAGACGAATTTGCAAAAATTTATGGCGACACACTTTCTACTATTTCAGAAAAAGAAGTAATAGATGGTACTGTTATAATGATTACCGACAAAGAAGTTGTAATAAACATTGGTTACAAATCTGAAGGTATTGTGTCATTAAACGAATTTAGATATAACCCAGACCTCAAGGTTACTGATGTTGTAGAGGTTTATATCGAAAATCAAGAAGACAGAACTGGACAATTAATTTTATCTCACAAAAAAGCTAGAACATTAAGATCTTGGGAAAGAGTTAACGCATCACTTGATAGCGACGAAATTATCAAAGGATTTATCAAATGTAGAACTAAAGGCGGAATGATTGTCGATGTATTCGGAATTGAAGCTTTCTTACCAGGTTCGCAAATTGATGTTAAACCTATTAGAGATTATGACGCATTTGTTGGTAAAACAATGGAATTCAAAGTTGTTAAGATTAACCACGAATTTAAAAACGTTGTAGTATCGCACAAAGCTCTTATTGAAGCAGAATTAGAAGAGCAAAAAGCAAAAATTATTGAGCAACTAGAAAAAGGTCAAGTACTAGAAGGAACTGTTAAAAACATTACTTCTTATGGTGTATTTATTGACTTAGGTGGAGTTGACGGATTAATTCACATTACCGACTTATCATGGGGACGAGTAAATCACCCAGAAGAAGTTGTAGAATTAGACCAAAAATTAAATATTGTTATTTTAGATTTTGACGAATCTAAAAAACGTATTGCATTAGGATTAAAACAATTACAACCACATCCTTGGGATTCATTAGAAGCTGAATTAAAAATAGGCGACAAGGTGAAAGGTAAAGTTGTTGTAATGGCAGATTATGGTGCTTTCATCGAAATTAAGCCAGGAGTTGAAGGATTAATTCACGTTTCAGAAATGTCGTGGTCGCAACACTTAAGAAGTGCACAAGAATTCCTAAAAGTTGGGGATGAGGTTGATGCTCAAATCCTTACATTAGACAGAGACGAAAGAAAGATGTCTCTTGGAATTAAACAATTGAAGCCAGACCCATGGGAAAATATTGAAACTAAATATGTTGTTGAAGCTAAGCATACTGCAATAGTAAGAAACTTCACAAACTTTGGTGTATTTGTTGAATTAGAAGAAGGAGTTGACGGTTTAATTCATATTTCTGATTTATCTTGGACTAAGAAAATTAAACATCCTGCTGAATTTACTCAAATAGGAGAAAATATTGAAGTAGTAGTTTTAGAAATAGACAAAGATAACAGAAGATTAAGCTTAGGACACAAACAATTAGAGGAAAATCCTTGGGATGTGTTTGAAACTTTATTTAGTATTGATAGTGTTCATGAAGGAACAATTATTAATATTAGTGATAGAGACGCAATTGTTTCTCTTCCTTATGGTGTTGAAGGTTTATGTACTATTAAACATCTTATCAAAGAAGACGGAACTTCTGCTAAAGAAGACGAAAAATTATCATTCGTAGTAATCGACTTCTCTAAAGAAGCTAAGAAAATTATAGTTTCTCACCTTAGAACTTACAAAGAAAAAGTCAAGAAAAAGTCTGGAGGATCAGCTAAATTAGATATTGAAAAAACTACTTTAGGAGATATTTCAAGCTTATCAGAACTTAAAAGCAAGTTAGAAGAAAGCGAGAAAAAAGATAATTAATAAATATTTTTTACAAAAAGGAATGTTAGATTTTTATCTTTCATTCCTTTTTTGTATATTTATTGTACACAAAAAAATAAAGTAAATGGAAAATAGCTACGAAATAATCAAAGAAAATAATCATACTTTAATTAAAGTTTTGGTTGAAAAGTTAGACACTACAATTTCACCTGCTTTTAAATCAGAATTAGTAATGATTGCTGGTAACGGTGAAAAAAATATGATTATTGATTTAAGTAATACATTTTACTGTGATTCATCAGGTTTAAGCTCAATTTTAGTAGCAAATAGACTTTGTCGAAATGCTAAAGGAACTTTTATTCTTACAGGCTTGCAAAATGCTGTTGAAAGATTAATATCTATCTCACAGCTAGATACTGTACTTACAATTACAAATACAGTTGACCAAGCTATTAGGAAAATAAATCCCGAGTCTAATTAACTATGGCATTTAAACTAACTGTTTTAGGAAGCAATTCCGCTTTGCCAACAACAAATGGATTTCCATCTGCTCATGTTTTGAATATACATGAGCATTTTTTTTTAATTGATTGTGGCGAAGCAACACAAATACAATTAAGACGAAATAAAATAAATTTCAATAAAATAGAAAGAATATTTATTACTCACCTACACGGCGATCATTTTTTTGGACTATTCGGATTAATTTCAACTTTTAGTCTATTAGGAAGAATAAGAAACCTTCATATATACGCCGATTCAGCTTTAAAAGATATTTTATATACTGTGATAGATGAAAAAACAATAAATTTTCAAATAATTTTTCATCCATTAAATTTTAAAAAGAGCGATATTCTTTTTGAAAATAATTCCATCATTATTAAAAGTTTTCCGTTAAAACATAGAATTAATACCTGTGGCTTTTATTTTAGCGAAAAGTTAAAAGATAAAAATATAAGAAAAGAATTTATTCAAAAATATAATATCTCAATAAAAGATATTCTGAAAATAAAAAAAGGAGAAGATTACAAAACCGAAGAAGGTGAATTTATTAAAAATGAAATACTAACAATTCCTCCTGCCCCTACCCGTTCTTATGCCTACTGTTCCGACACAGCATACACCGAAGAATTTATTGATACAATAAAAAATGTTGATTTACTATATCACGAAGCAACTTTTGAAGAAAATGACCTTGAATTAGCTATAAAAACAGGACATTCGACAGGAAAACAGGCAGGACTAATTGCTGAGAAGTCAAAAGCAAAGAAACTACTAATAGGTCATTTTTCAACCAGATACCCAAAAACTGACACAATACTCCAACAAGCCCAAGAAATATTTGAAAATACCATTGCGGTAAAAGCCAATGATTTTTTTGAAGTAATTAGTGATTAAATCATGCTATAGGCGTTTCTACTTAAAATTTAAAAAATACCTACAAAAAAAATAGATTTTTTTTCGGGTTAACAATAATATTTTGTTTAATTTCGTGCTTAATTTTAAAATAAAAATCTATACAATGAAGAAGATTATTATTATGCTTACGCTAGTAAGCTTGCCAGCATTATTTATTTTTGCACAAACAAAAGATAATGCAAAATTTAAAGAATATAAACCAGGCTATTATATTAACTCTATTTTAAAAGACGTTAATGCTTTTAACGACAGTAAGGAAGTTGAAGACCCATACAAGCGTTTTGTTATGGATCAAACATCTTATAAGTTACCAAATAAAGTAAATTTATATAAAAGAGAATGGGCAAACAAAGTAATTTCGCAAGGAAATGCTGGAAGTTGCTGGTGTTTTTCTACCGTTTCATTTTTAGAGTCTGAAATTTTCAGAATTAATAAAAAGAAAGTAAAATTATCCGAAACATACACTGTGTATTGGGAATATGTTGCAAAAGCAACGGAATATGTAAATACAAGAGGTAATTCTCATTTCTCGCAAGGTTCAGAAGGAAATGCGGTAACACTACAATGGAAAAAATATGGAACAATGCCTGAATCTGCTTATACAGGAAAACTTAAAGGACAAGAATTTCATAGTCATGCAAAAATGTTTGCAGAAATGAGTTCATATTTAAAAAACTTAAAAGTTACAAATGCTTGGAATGTAGAAATTGTTCAGCAAAATATTAAAGCAATAATGAACCACTACATTGGAGTTCCTCCAACAAATTTTACTGTTGAAGGAGTAAAATATACACCAAAATCTTATTTAAAAGATTTTTTAAATATAAACCCCGACGATTATGTTGAAATCTTATCATACAAACAAGAGCCATACTGGCAAAAAGTAGAATATAAGGTAGAAGATAATTGGTGGCATAGCAAAGAGTATTATAATCTTCCACTTGAAGACTTTATGAAAATAGTAAAATCGTCAATTAGAAAAGGATATACAATGAGCATTGGTGGCGATGTATCAGAAACAGGATTTTCTGCCGAAACACAATGTGCAATGGTACCTTCTTATGATATTCCTGCTAGTTTTATAAACGAAAATGCAAGACAGTTTCGATTTTCAAATCAAACAACTACCGACGATCATGGTATGCACTTGGTTGGATATTTAGAAAGAGATGGCAAGGATTGGTATCTAATAAAAGACTCAAGTTCAGGATCTAGAAATAATGATAAAACAGCAGCTGAATTTGGATATTACTTTTTTCACGAGGATTATGTAAAACTTAAAATGATGGGTTTTACAATTCATAAAGATGCTGTAAAAGATTACCTAAAGAAATTTAAAAAGTAAAAATAATCAAAATTGAGCCCACTCCAAAAAGTCATTTTACCCCTAAATCCCCTAAAG
>JAOZLS010000333.1 GCA_029934705.1 Bacteroidales bacterium
CGCCATAATTTCTTGTTTTTACTTATAATGATTACTTAATTCTACAATAGAGCAGATTGTAATACAATTAGGCTCTTCTCCTTCTATCGAAGAGATAAACTCTATTCGATATTTTTGATCAACCTTAATTGATTCTAATCCTTTTTTGTCTCCTATAAGTTTTTCATAATTTAAGCTTTTTAATGGGTACAAGTCTTCAATTTTTCTTGCAACTCTCAATTTATCTATTGCGTTCTTGTATTTTCTAATTATTACTTTTTGAAAGCGATACTTTTTATTTTTAGTCTTACCTTCTTCATAAAGTTGTTGTAAATAATCTTTTTCGAATTTTATTTCCATGTGTAAATATTATTTTCATACTACAAAGATATGAAATATTTAATTATATTCACTTAATAAGTGAATATTTTTTAATCAGAAATTTTATAAATTGTAAATTTAGCGAAGAAAAATATTTTTAGCCATTTTATATTAAAAAAACGATTAAAAAAGATATTAGTCCTGTTTTATCCAAGTTACATAAGAAATTTTATTCAAAGGTTCATTCCACACATCTCTCCATAAACGTATTGATACTGTAAAGTTTCCATTTTCCATAAGTACTGCACTATGAACTCCTCTGTCAAAATCCGATTTTGTATTAGTATATTTAAAAACTGACATTAAGGTCTTTTTTCCTTTATCGGTATAAAAAATTCCTGTACCAACCCAGTTTTCGTTTGTTGTAATGGTGTAAACATCTGTTTGGTCAGTTACTTTACTAATTATAATTTTGTGATCTCCTTTTCCATTTACAAAATAAGTTCCAGTAATATCTTGTGAAAATAAATATGTAAAAGATAGAGTAAGTATAAATGTGAATATAATTTTCATCTGTTTATAAATTATTATTAATGTTAAAATAAAATTTTAATGTAAAATTAGCGAAACAAAAATTTTTTAGCAGTTTCATATTTATAAATAATTATAGAAGTCATTTTTTATATGAATAACTTTGCCAAAGTTTAATAAATTTATATTGTGTTATAATAAACTTAATATAGATTTTTGAATAGTAACTTTGGCAAAGTTTAATAAATTGATAAATTAGTTTAGGCTGGCTCAACCTACGGAAATTATTGTTTTACTTTTCTAACAACATCAATAATTGTTCCGTCAACCCATTTTATTGCGGCAATAATTTTGTCTTCAAATTGAGGCTTTTCAGCAATACCGCATATTTTTTCAGCTTCAGCTTTTAATTCTTCAATGGTTTTTATTGGTAAACCAGAGTTTTTAGCTTTTTCAATTAAATCTGTTCTCAAAGGGTTAATTGCTATTCCTCTTTCGGTAACAATAACATCTATTAGTTCTCCTGGGCCAGTAATTGTGGTAACTTCATCAACAACAACAGGTATTCTGTTTCTGAAAAGTGGTAATGGAAGAATTACTGTTTTGCTAAATAAACAGTTTTGCCAACCTCCAATTCCGTGCATTAGTAGTCCGTCAGAGTGAGTTACAACGTTTGCATTAAAGTTTACGTCAACCTCGGTTGCTCCAAGAATTACAACATCAACCATTCCTGCAAAATTTCCTTTGCTATGGTAATTATAACTTGTAAACGGACTAGTATCTAAATGATTTGCATTTTCTCGCATGGAACGAACTCCTTCTAAATCAAATGTTTGTCCATCAAGTATATATTCAATTAAGCCTTCTTCAAGCATTTCAACTAAGTACTTGTTACTTCCGCCACGTGCAAAACGAGCTTTAATTTTACGTTCACGCATTATGTCGCCAAAGTACTGACTTACAGATAACGAAGTTCCCCCCGCCCCTGTTTGAAACGAAAATCCATCTTTAATAATTCCTGCAGCATCACAAAATTTGGCTGTCATCTCGGCAAGTAGAAGCCTGTCGGGACTTTTAGTTATTTGAGTTGTACCAGATACGATTTTTTCCGAGTCTCCAACTTTATCGACAACAACAGTATAATCGACATAATTTCCTTGAATTTGCCAAGGTACACAAGGGAAAGGAACCATATTATCGGTTACAACAATAACTTTATCGGAGTATTGCGAATCGGCAAGGGCAAAGCCTAGCAAGCCACTAGCAGAAGCACCAGTAACACCATTTGCATTACCAAACATATCAGCAGTACCTGCAACAATTATTGCAATATCAATTTGTACTTCACCATCCTGAACTGCTTGATAACGACCACCATGCGAGCGTAATATAGCTGTACCATTCATTTTCCCTTGCGAGGTAAACTTTCCTAAAGGTCCGTTCATACTGCCTTCAATTCGCTGAATTGTACCATCTTCTAGGTATTGAATAAGGTGTGCATGACAAGGAAATGATGCCGAAGGAAACCATCGTAAATTCTTAACACCTAAGTCTTTGGCTATGTCAAAAACTTGGTTCATAATTAAATCGCCATTTCTAAAATGATGGTGCGATGATATTGTCATTCCATCTTTTAAACCAGCTTTAACAAGAGCTTCTTTTAAATCTGCCACTTGTTTATTTCCATCAAGAGGAAAATCTGAGTTCGATGAAATTTTGGGTGCAAATCTTCTACCTTCTGGTTTATATTTTCCAATTCCCATAAATGGAATTGCTGGTTCTCCGTTTATTTCGGTTGGAACTAATCGTCCTACAGCATTCTTAACTAATTCTGACATAATTATATATGTTATTGTTTTATTATATTATATTTAATTTATTTGTAATCTTTTATTTTTTTTCTTTTAGTATATTTTTCAGATAATTAAATAATTGCCCTGTATAATAAAATACTTTTTCTTTTGAATTTAATTTTTTGGCAGTTTCGGCAGTAATTATACCACCCAAAGGATTAGTATCGTTAGTAGCAATTTTTATATTATAAAGTTTATCGTTCTTATTTACTGTCATATAGTAAGTAAAAAAATTAAAACTATGGTCTTTCGTTATTTTAATAAATTCATCAAAGTTTTGATTAAACGATTTTTCATTCAATAATTCTAGAATTTTATTAAATTTTTCTTCTGAAAGATTTTGAGTAATATCCTTAGGATTTTTCAATGCTTTAAAACCCCAATTGCGTTCAGAATAAATTATTTTTTTGTCATCAGTAACTAAAAAAGTTTTTTCAGAGCCATTTGAGTCTTTGGAACGTTCTTGTCTGTGATAAGAAATTTTTACGATATAATTATCAATTTTTAATAGATTATCCATTTTTGTATTGTTAATTTTAGAATTGTTACAAGAAAATAACGTTATCAAAGCAAATATTAATGACTTCATAAATTATCAGTATTAAATGTTTGAGCAGAAACTGTTTTTATAGTGAAATAATATTTAATTATCTTCTTTCATCCAATCTTTATCGAGTAAACCTAAATTTATTGCTAGCTGCTCTGTTGTTTGAGCCCTTTTTACAACGGGAGCATCAATCATTTTTGTACCTAACGAAACAACACCTAAACCTTTTGCTGTGGCTTCGGTAAATGCTTTAATTATTTTTTTTGCTCTATCAATTTGTTTTTGTTCAGGAGCAAAACTTTCATGTATTGGTTGTATTTGTCGTGGGTGAATACAGCCCATTCCTTCAAAACCAAGCTCTTTAGAGTTTTTTACGTTTGCTCTTAATCCTGCTTCATCCGCAACATCGGAAAATACAGAATCTATAGGTTGAATTCCTGCTGCTTTACATGCGTTTACAAGTCTAGTTCGTGCGTATAACGATTCATTTCCTGCTTTGGTTCTGCTTACACCCAAGTCCGCAGTATAGTCTTCTAAACCAATTGCTAACGATACTACATTTTTGGATGAAGTGGCTATTTCATAAGCTTTTTCAACACCTAATGCACTTTCAATTATTGGCATAAAATATATTGGGTAAGTAAATTGATATTTATTTCGTTGTTTAGAAATTTCAATTTCAACTTGTTGTATTTGTTCAGCACTTTCGCATTTAGGAACTAAAATTAAGTTTACATTATGTCGTGCAATATATTTTACATCTTTCAGTCCTTCAGGTAATTGATTTATTCGAACCATTCTTTCAGCACCATAAAAATCGACACTTCTAAGTGCATTTCTAACAATAAATCTTGCTTCATATTTTTTTTCGTGTGCAACAGCATCTTCCAAATCTAAAATAATACCGTTAGGGCTATGAACTCCGGCATTTAACATCATTGCTGGCGTGTTACCTGGCAAATATAAACGAGAAAATCTGAAACTATCCTTTTTAGTTTCATAAATATTTTCAGGTAATATGTCGAGTAAAAATTCTTTATCGGTATCAATTAATTGTTTAACAGCAGCTTCTATTCTTGCTGCTATCGTAAAATCTAATGCACCAAAATCTTCAATTGTTAAAATGGCATTTTCAATACCAAAGAAGTCAAGTTCTTTTTTGCATAATTCTTTAATTGAATTGCCATATAAAACTTCAACTTTACTTTTTAAATTTATTATTATTCCTTTATTTTCAGTAAGTTCGATGCTTACAAAACAATCGGATTTAATTTTTGGTCCAGTGCTACCAGAGCTTGCAATTTTCTTGTCCATAAATATTATATTTTCTAAATTTAGGGCAAATATATAATACTTAGTTTGAATTATAAAATATTAATTTGATTAATTATACATCTGATTATCTGTATGTTATGATGTTCTTCGAGGGTGGGTAAATCATTTGATAATGAGCTTGTTATATGCTGAACTTTGCCAAAGTTGTATCTGTATAAAATTAATTATCTCATAATTGAGACTACTCCGAAAAGTCGAACTATCTGATTTTTAAAGCTTTTTTACC
>JAOZLS010000334.1 GCA_029934705.1 Bacteroidales bacterium
TTTACGGTGAGTAATTTTTCTTCAGAGGAAATTAAATCAAGGATCAAATTATTAACTTTCCCTGAAAATGATAATCTTAGAAAGAACAGATTTATAGCTTCTTTACCAGTGTTATTTATAGTAATTATTGCAATGTTATCTTTCTCTTCTTTTGTTAATAGTATTGCTTTAAAAGAGGTTAATAAGAATGAAATATTTTTAGAACCATTCGCCGATAAGGATAGAAAAGTAATTAGCCCATTTTTTGAAAATGTTAAGCTTTCAGAATTAAAAAAAGATAAAAATATAGATGATAAATATATTATATCTCATAGGGAAATTACATATAAGGTAAAGAATTATACATCAGTAATTGCAATATCAAACGGATATGTAAATGCAATTGATACAGTCGATAATTGGGGGATTAAAGAGATTTCAATAAAAATAAATTTCGATAAAAAATATACTGGCATATATAAGAATATTTATAAAGTAAATATTAAGCAAAACGACTCGGTTTATAAAGGAGATGTAATAGGTATAACTGGTGATGTGCGATTGTATAGAATTGTTGGATTTAAACTTTTAAAAGATAACCTAGCAATTAATCCTCAGCAATATTTTATTGAAAATTAATTATGAAATAATATGAGTTTTTTCATCTTATAAATAAAGAAATGATAGCAAAAAAGACAAATAAAGCAGATTTAGAAAAAAATAGAGGCTTGAGAATTCAACTTAGCCTAACTATTGTTCTTGTTGCAGTCTTATTTGTTATACAGTACGAAACTTTGAATAAAACTGATAACTATAATTACAATACAGCACGAGTTGAATATGAAATTGAATTGAATAGGTCTGTTGGAAATGAAAAACTCGTTCAACCGTTACCTCAAAATAATTTAGCCGAAATGTTGTCAATTATTAACGATGATTATTATGTTGAATATGAAGTGGATAATAATACATTAGGAGATATATCAGTTGTGGATTTATCAAATTATGAAGATGAAGTTTTAGTAAATGAAATTGTAATAGTTAATGATAGGAAAGCAGAGTTTCCAGGTGGGAATGAAAGTTTGAAAAGCTATATTCAAAACAATTTGAAATATCCTAAGAAGGCTGTTAGTCAGGATATTCAAGGGAGTGTGCTTGTTAGGTTTGTAGTAAATGAAAAAGGTAAAGTGAAATTACCCGAGATTATAGGCAAAGTTCACCCATTGCTAGACAATGAAGCATTAAGAATTATAAAAAATATGCCAGACTGGAATCCTGCTTTTATAAATGGGGCTTATGCCGAATTTAAAGTCGTTATACCTGTAAATTTTATAATATATTAAATGTAAAATGTTAAAATTGAAGAGTAAATATGTACATATAATTAAATATTTTTTGTAATAAAAAATAAACATCTATCTTTAGGCGCTTAAAAGCGGTTAGAGATAATAAATAAAGAAATTTTCTAACTTTTTAAAATTAAAAAAATGGAACTAAAAAAGAGTAACACCGCAAATCTGGAAAGATTTAAAACACTATTTCTTGTAATTAGCTTTATTATAAGCTTAAGTGTTGTATATTATGTTTTTAACGTTGAGTCTATGGCTTCTGAAACTGTCGAGTTTAGCTCAAGCGGTAATGTTGAAGACGAAGAAATTGTACCAATAACACAGCGTGAGCAGGAGCCTGAACCACCAGAGCCAGAGCCAGCAGAGCAAGAACTTGTTGTTGAGGAAATTATACTAAAAGAAAATGATGCAATTATAACAGAAACTTGGGAGGTAAATAACGAGTTTGATGAAGGAGACGAAGTTAACCTTGACGAAACAATGGGTGAAGAAGACGAAGAAATCTTTGTTTATGCTGAACACATGCCTGAATTTCCTGGAGGAGTAAATGCCTTGAGAACATTTATTGCTAAAAATATTACTTACCCTGTAATTGCTCAAGAAAACGGGATACAAGGTACAGTGTATTTACGTTTTGAAGTTAAGAAAACAGGTAAAGTAGGTAAAGTTGAAATTCAAAAAGGTGCTGACCCATTATTAAACGAAGAAGCTAAAAAAGTAGTACAAAGTTTACCTGCATTTACTCCTGGAAGTCAGAATGGTAAAGCTGTTGCAGTATGGTACTCATTACCTGTTGTTTTTAAATTAGCTAATTAAATAGGTGTAATTTTTATAATTACAGATAAAATAATTAATATTGCTTAAATTTTAAGCTAAAAAACAGCCTACTAGTTGAGGCTGTTTTTTTTATATACAATTACTATGAAAAAAAAAAGTACTCTTATAGATCAACTAACAGAGCGAACAGTACTCGTCGGAGTTGTTAGTCAACACCAATCCGAAGAACAAACCTTTGAATATTTGAACGAACTTGCCTTTTTAGCCAAAACAGCAGGAGCCGAAACCGTTAAAGTATTTACTCAAAAACTCGAAAAACCAAATTCAATAACCTTTGTTGGAAGCGGTAAATTTCAAGAAATTGCGAAGTATGTAAAAGAAAACAATATTGATACAGTCCTTTTTGACGATGAACTTTCCCCTGCTCAATTAAGAAATATTCAGAAAGATATAGAATGTAAAGTTCTTGACAGAACAAATCTTATACTTGATATTTTTGCACAACGTGCTCAAACATCAAATGCTAGAACTCAAGTTGAACTGGCTCAATATCAATATTTACTACCCAGACTTAAAGGAATGTGGACTCACCTTGAGCGACAGCGTGGGGGTATTGGTCTTAGAGGACCTGGTGAAAAAGAAATTGAAACAGACAGGCGTATAGTCCGCGACAAAATTATTCGACTTAAAAATCAACTTAAAAAAATTGATAAACAAAAAGAAGTTCAACGAAAAAATAGAGGAAAATTAGTGAGAGTCGCTCTTGTTGGATATACCAATGCAGGAAAATCTACCTTGATGAATCTAATTAGTAAATCGGATATTTTTGCGGAAAATAAACTTTTTGCAACCTTAGATACAACTGTACGCAAGGTAGTTATAGAAAATATGCCATTTTTACTTTCTGATACTGTCGGGTTTATAAGAAAATTACCTCATCATTTAGTCGAGTCGTTTAAATCTACTTTAGACGAAGTTAGCGAAGCTGATATTTTATTGCATGTTGTTGATATTTCTCATACTAACTTTGAAGAACAAGTAGAAGTTGTTACTTCAACATTAAATGAACTTGGTGTTGGCGATAAAAAGAACTTTATAGTTTTTAATAAAATAGATGCTTATACCTATGTTAAAAAAGATGAAGATGATTTAACTCCTAAATTAAAAGAAAATTATACCCTTGACGAACTGAAAAATATGTGGTTTGCTAAACAAAATAATTGTATATTTATTTCGGCTAAGAAAAAACAAAATATTGATGCTTTTAAGAAACTACTTTATAATGAAACCAAAGAAGTTCATAAAATAAGGTATCCTTACGATAGTTTCTTGTACTAAAATAACTTGTTTAATTAATTCTAAAATAAATTTTAAATGAAGTATATACCAGTTGTGATGTTGTTTTTTTTATACTTTATAAACGCAAAAGCACAAAATAGTGTGGAGCTAAGTTTAAATATTAATAAAAATGATACTTTTTATTACGCCGAAACATATAATGCAGAAACATTGCAGTTTATTAACGGGAAAAACAATAAAGTTAGTAATAATATAAATTCGTATTATACTTTAAATGTAATAAACGCAACAGCCGATTCTTTATTCGAAATAGGATTGACCTTTAACAAAATTATTACAAAAACAAAGTTGGACGAAAACCAACTTATTATTAATACAGACTCTGTTTCTGAAATGAAAACAGAAGCAGAGGCTCTATATAATTCGCTGATAAATAAATCGTTTGTGTATTTAGTTGATAAATATTACTGCGTAAAAAACTCTTACGCTTATAACAATAAACTAAATTCTATTATTGATTCAATTCAAATAGATAAAAGTAGAATAAAGTCTTATCAAACTTTTTTTGATTATAATAACCCGTTATTAAAGCACAAAGTGATTAAGCCTGCTAGTAAAATAATCATAAAAGACTCGGTGTATTCAATTTACGATAGTTTGAAAATTGATATATTTAATTTTACAGATATACAACAAACTTGCGATAATATTAGTTTAAAACAGTCATCTTTTAATTCTTACTCTAATGTTTTTACCGATAAAAATGTTGCAAACGAAATTAATGGACTACATATTTATTATGATACAAAAGGTAAATCCGAATCTAGTTTTGTAATTAATAATAAAACCGGAATTGTTGTTGAATATAAGTCTAAATTAATAGTAAAAGGTAATGTTATTATAAAATATTCTAAAAAAGGCTTGCCTGCATATATCTGGCCAATAACAATAAATGTTGAAAATAATTATATCTTAGAAGAATCAAATAATTTAGACTTAAATTAATTTAATATGAAATTTAAATCGGGAATTACATTACAGGAAATTTTCTTTTTTCTACTATTAATTTCATTAACAGTAGCATTTTTTAATATTATTTCTCCTTTTTTAAGCGATATATTTTTAACTATTGTTCTTGTTATTCTATTTAAAAAACCTTATGCTTTTTTTAAAAGAAAATTTAAAGGTAGAAGAAAATTAGCAGCAACTACAACAATTTTACTTGTAATTTTACTAATTGTTATACCACTTTTTTTTATAGGACTTTTAATTACCAACGAAGCAACTCAAGCATTTGATTTAATCCAAAAAGAGTGGCCTGCACTACAAGCTCAAATTATAAGTGGCGATTTACAAGATAAATTTAAAGACATTCCTTTT
>JAOZLS010000335.1 GCA_029934705.1 Bacteroidales bacterium
TCCCGACGAAATAAATGTTTGTCCTTTTGATAAAAATGTAAATTATAAACTGGCTGTTGAGGCTCTTTTAGATGGCGATTTTGTTTTAATTGTAGATTTTTATAGCACAGGACTTTCACTTTTAAGTAAAATAAAAAACTATTTGCAACAAGAATATTCTAATAATTCATTTCAAGAACAAAGAGATTATCGCTCCAAATATCAAGAACTTTCAAATAAAATATTGTTAGATATTTCAAATAATAAAATAAGTGTAAAAAAAGCACCAAAAATTGGTTGGCTACAAAAATTATATCCCGAAATAAAAGATTTTGCACTGCCATTTCCAAAAGTTCAAGGTTTAAATAGCTCATGGCAATGGTATAAAAAAGGGATTCTTATTCCTGTTTTAAATGAAAAAATATATCCGTATTACGGAACTTATTTCCCTACAAGATTTGAACACTTAGAATTATTTGATGACTTTTTGAAAAGCTATAATGGCGAAAAAGAAACCGCTTTTGATATTGGAATAGGTAGTGGTATTCTTTCGTTTCAAATGGTAAAACATAATTTTAAAGAAATAATAGGAACAGATACAAACCCAAATTCAATAATTGGGCTAAGTGAAGTTGTTAAAAATAATGAAGACTACTCAAAAGTTAAATTAATTAACGGCAATCTTTTTGCCAACTGTAAAACCCAAGCAGATATAATTGTGTTTAATCCTCCATGGCTTCCAGCAAATAGTAATATTGAAGGTTTGGATAATGCAATTTATTATAACTCTAGTTTATTTTTTAATTTTTTTAAAGAAGCAAAAAAAGCACTAAAACCTGAAGGGGTAATTATACTTTTATTTTCAAATTTAGCACAAGTAACAGGAGTAAGTAAAATAAACCCTATTGAAGAGGAAGTTGCTAAAGGCAAACTTTTTAAAAAAGATTTATTGTTAAAAAAAACGGTAAAGTCAGCATCAAATAAAACTAAGCGAAATCAAAATTGGCGTTCATCCGAGAATGTTGAATTATGGGTTTTATCTCATAAATAATATAACTTGTTGAAACAGCTTTCATTGTTGAAGTACACTAATCTGTATATTACTCTATTTTTGCGGTAAGCCTTCTTCCTTCTACATTTTCTCACTACTTTTCTTTTTTACGGTAAAAAGCACTACTTTCGCAAAAATAATAACTTATTAAATTATAACTTTATGCAAGAGTTAATTACTTTCGGAATATTAAGTTTTACATCTTTTTTTACTTTAATAAATCCACTTGGTACAATGCCAATTTTTATGACAATGACCTCCGAGTTAGATGAAAAACATCGAGCTAAAACAGCTAAAAAAGCTTCATTAGTTGCTTTGTTTACAATTCTATTTTTTGCTTTTTCAGGACAATTGCTTTTTAATTTCTTCGGAATTTCAGTAAATAGTTTTAGAATTGTAGGTGGAATAATTTTCTTTTTAATGGGAATGGATATGCTACAAGCTCGACTTGGGAAAGTGAAAATTAACGAAAGTGAAGTAAAAAGTTATGTAAATGATATTTCTATAACACCACTTGCAATCCCTATGATATGTGGTCCAGGTGCTATTACAAATGCAATTGTTTTAATGGAAGATGCAAATACTGTTGCTCTTAAAATAACTCTTGTTATTTCAATTTTTGTAGTTGTGCTTCTTACTTATTTAATTCTTTTTAGTTCTTCAAAAATAATTAAATTTTTAGGCGAAACAGGCAACAATGTTTTAATGAGACTTATGGGACTTATTGTTATGGTAATTGCAGTTGAATTTTTCTTTAGTGGATTAAAACCTATTATTCAAGAAATAATAAAATAATTTATAATTATGGCAGAGAATCTTTATTTAGATGAAAACTTATCAAAAACAGAAAAATACAAATCGTTAATTCCTCAAATAAAATCATTAATTACTGGCGAAGACGATTTAATTGCAAATCTTGCTAATATTTCTTCGGCATTATACTTTGGAATGAACTATTTTTGGGTAGGCTTTTATATTGTAAAGAATGAAGAATTAGTTTTAGCTCCTTTTCATGGTCCAATTGCTTGTACCAGAATAAAATATGGAAGCGGTGTATGTGGAACAGCTTGGGAAAAGCAACAAACAATTATTGTTCCTAATGTTGATGAATTTACTGGACACATAGCATGTAGCTCTGATTCTAAATCGGAAATAGTAGTTTCTGGAATAAAAAATGGCAAAACATTATTTATTTTAGATGTTGATAGTAATCAACTAAACTCATTTGATGAAACAGATAAAGTTTATCTTGAAGAATTGGTTGATTTCATTATTAGTAATAAATTTTAAAGCTTTTAATTTTGAGACTACTCCGAAAAGTCGAACTATCTGATTCTTAAAGCTTTTTCACCCTTAATCCCTAAAGATGTAAAACGGTAGTTTTAGCCTTTAAAAACCAGAGAGTTCTCAAAGTCCCCTTTAGGGGATTTAGGGGTATAATGACTTTTCGGAGTGGACTCAATTTTATAATATTGAGTTCAGTCTAAAACGTGGTCTTATGGCTATTTTATTAAAAGCTCAAAAATCAATGCATCCATTAGCAATTGATTAACAAAACCGTCTGACGGCTATTTTGCAAAGCTATGACTTTTTATACTGGACTTAATTTTACAAACTTTGAACAATAAATAATATGGAATGGTACATGATTTTGGCTGTTATTACAGCAGGTTTTTTTGCAGGATTTATTAATACCATTGCAGGAAGTGGCTCACTTATTTCGTTGCCCCTGCTTATGTTTTTAGGTTTGGATGCAACTGTTGCAAATGGAACAAATAGAATTGCAATTTTGTTGCAAAATATTGTAGGAGTTGCTAGTTTTAAAAAACAAAAAGTTTTAGATACAAAAGCCGGATTTAAACTAGCAATACCAACAATTATAGGCTCATTTTTAGGAGCAATGCTAGCTGTAGATTTAGATGAAAAAATTATGCACAATGTAATTGCAGGCTTACTTATTGCTATGTTTTTCCTATTAATATTTAAACCAACAGCTTGGATAAAAGGACAGGCAGGAATAGTTGAGCAAAAAACAAGTGTACTTCAAATAATAATATTCTTTTTTATAGGTATTTATGGCGGTTTTATTCAAGCAGGCGTAGGTATGTTTATGCTTGCAGGTTTAGTTTTAGGTGCAGGTTTTGATTTAGTAAAAGCAAATGCAATAAAAGTTTTTATCATATTATTATATACTCCTTTGGCACTTGCCGTTTTTATGTATAACAATCAAATAAATTATGAAATAGGATTAATTTTGGCAGTAGGAAACATGGGAGGTGCATATATTGCCTCAAAATTTGCAGTTAGTTGGGGAGCAAAATTTATTAGATATGTTTTACTTGTTGTTATTTTAGGAGCATCGCTAAAATTATTTGGTTTATTTTAGCAAAAAACAGAAAACTATTTAAGTAATTTTTCTTATATTTGAAGTAATTCTACGTTATTTCTGATAAAATATTACTTAAATGGGCAATAAACTTTCGTATGAGCAATTAGAACAAAAAGTTAAACAACTAGAATTACGATTGTTAGATCAAGAGCGTAATGCTAAAGATAAATATATACTCTACAAAAAAATATTTGATAACTCGCTAGATGCAATTGCAATACTTGATGAGCAAGCTTGTTATATTGAACAAAACGATGCTCATGAAAAATTGATTGGCTATAGCAGTAAAGAACTTGAAAATAAAACACCAGCTATACATTTTGGGCAAGACGTTTTTGCACATATTGCTAGTGAATTAGCAAATAATAGTGTTTATAGAGCAGAACATGTGAGTAATACTAAATTTGGTAAGAAACATATTGAACTTTCTGCCTTTTCGGTTATGATAAATAATCAAATTAAGTATGTTGGCGTTAAAAGAGATGTTACAGAAAGAAAAATTATAGAAACAAGAATAAAGAAAGTTAATAAAGTTCTGCTTGAAGAGAAAAAAATATTTACACAAGGCAAGGTTATGATATTTAATTGGCAGAATAAAAAAAACTGGCCAATTACTTATGTTTCAGCCAATGTAAAAAACATATTAGGCTATGAAGTAGAAGAAATGAGAAGTGAAAAATTTATTTACTCTGAAATAATACATCCAGAAGATGTAAAGAGAGTAGAAAACGAAGTTTATGAAAATACAGCTAATATTAGAAATGCTTTCTCGCATAAACCCTATAGGTTAATTACAAAAGAAGGCAAAATTATTTGGGTTTTAGACTATACTATTTTAATAAAAGATGAAGATAATAAAATAATAAATTATCATGGGTATTTAATTGATATTTCAGAAAGAATTGAAGTAGAAAATGAACTTGTTTCGGCAAAATCAACTGCGGAGCAAAGCAACCAATTAAAAACAGAGTTCTTACAAAATATGTCGCATGAAATTAGAACACCAATGAACGGTATCATTGGTTTTGCACGCCTGCTTAATGAGGAAACGCTTTCGCCTGAAAAAACTAAAAATTATACAAATATTATTGCAAATAGTAGCGAACAATTGCTCAAAATAATAACCGATATACTAGAAATATCAAAGCTTGAAACAAAGCAAATTAAAGCGGAACGGAATACCGTTAATCTTAACGATTTACTTACATCTTTGTTTATTGTTTATGATATAAAAGCTAAAGAAAATAAGACACCTCTTTATTTAAGAAAAACACTCTCTGATAGTCAGAGTTTAATATATATTGATGAAGTTAAACTGCATAAAATAATATCAAATATACTTGAGAATTCAATAAAATT
>JAOZLS010000058.1 GCA_029934705.1 Bacteroidales bacterium
TGAACAGGGTAGTAACTTAAATTAGGCTGAATTATATAATCATGATAATAAAATGAGCCAAATGGATCTTTTTGATACAATGAAAAATTATGAGGAGAATTAATACCTAGCTCAAATTTATGACGTTCTGTTTTTTTTGTAAATACCTGAGCATTTATAATTTGAAAAGATAAAATAATAACGAAAATAATAAAAACTTTTTTCAAGGTAGTTGGTTTTGGTTTTTGAATGGAAATTTTACACACAATAAAAAACAATTATTTTTGTCTTTTATTGTGTGTGTGTGTGAAATTTGCTGTAACTTATATATTTTTACTACAAAACATTTATTACAGAAGAGGCTTTATTCCAAAAATAATATTCTGTATTTACAGTTTTGTTAGTTGAGAGATTTTTATTGCCATGTATTGTATATATTGTACCACGATAAAAAGCTTTATCAAAATACGTTACTGTATAATGCCATCCGAGTTTACATATTGTACTTTCAATATCGTTATTAACAAGTGGGATATACGACCAAACACTATGCAACCACATACTGTTCCCTGTGCCATTTGTGCCTGCACACATTGAATAAGTAGCAGATTTATTATAATCAGGTTCAAAAATTTTATTATATAAATCTATTTCATACTTTTTGTGAGCTTCTGAAAAACCTTCGGTTTTATCAAAATTTGCAAAAGCATTTGTCTTTTTTGTATATTCTTTCATTAATTTGACAAATTGTTGTTGTTTCTTTAAATTAATATTGTGAGTTTCGCCATATTTAATATATCCAACTTCAGTTGTATATATGTATATTATAACAAACTCTTTCCCATTTATTAAACTGTCTGTTTGAATAACAAAAGGAGCTTCATTTTTTTTAGCATATTCAGCTAAATCCTCAATGTTTGTTTCAATATTATCAATATAATAAATAGTTTGTTCTGTTACTTGAAAATCTTTTTTATTATCTGAAATAGACTCAACTGTAACATCATTTTCAGAATTAAGAAATTCATTTTTCTCGCAACTTTGGAATATTACAAATACTCCAAGTAATAAAATAAGTAAAAAATTTGATTTTTTCATAATTTGGTATTTTTTTTTTGTAAAATTATTTATCGCTACAAAGCTGTTTTTTTTTTTCGGGGATAATCAAAAGTGTTTTACATGTTTAAAAACATATAATTAGTTTGTTTAGCAAGTAAAGATGATTTGGTATAGAGAAAAACTTTAATAAAAAAACACCCGAATAAATATTTCTATTTATTCGGGTATTTTTATTTTTAATTATAGTATTTTATTATTGATATACTTCAAAATAGTAGTATAAACCACCAATAACAGAAAGTGCAGCTAAACTTGCAAGTGTAATTTTAATCCAACTCCAAGGTCTTTCTCCTTGTACTTCGCCCGTTCGTCCATTAATAGTAAACCTATAAACTTTCTCGTTAAATCGGTATGCACTAATCCAAATTGGTAGTAAAATATGTTTGAATGTTATGTCGTAATACGAAGTGTTTGATGTCGAAATCTGTTGTCTGTCGCCTCCAATGTCTCGTTTGATATCGCTTGTAATAACAACATCCATTTTGCTTTTTGCTTTTGTAAAACCATCGGGTAAAGCTAAACTGTATGTTTCAGCTTTAAAACCACTAAAGTATTTAGTGTCATAAGGTAATAAATTCTCTAAGTCCCAAGGTTCTAACTTGTCAATAAGTTTTAAAGGAAGAGAAGTGCTTGCAGGAACTAATACATCATCAAAAAATCGTGAAACTCTACCACTTACGTAAGTCCAGTCTGTTTTTGTTACAGTTCTTGTTTTTGATTCACCGTTTT
The DNA here is from genome assembly GCA_029934705.1 of Bacteroidales bacterium. Classification (GTDB taxonomy): domain Bacteria; phylum Bacteroidota; class Bacteroidia; order Bacteroidales; family JAADGE01; genus DZBS01. The sequence continues at coordinate 1,828 of JAOZLS010000058.1, forward strand.
CAGTATAACTTTCTGTTTCTTCGTAATCGTCGCCTCTTCGTCCTGTATATTTTGTTTGAGTATCTGAATCGTAAGTCCAATATGGAATATAAATCCCTGATAATTTTTCAGATTGGCGAGCATATTTTTTCAGTTTATTAGGGGCAAACCAAAGTTTTTTTAACCATTTTTTATATAACTCAATACTTTTTTTCTCTGTAATTTTAAATGGCAACATCCCTTTAGGTGCAATAACTTCTGAGGTATGTGCATCGGCAGCAATTAACGGACTTCCGCAAAAATCGCATTCTGAAGAAATATTGTTTGAATCAAATGTTGTTTCGGCTCCACATGATTGACATTTTACAGCAGTAATTTCAATTTTTGGAGCAGAATCCATTTTATTGTTAATAAAATCTAAGTAATCAATTTCTTCATGAGCTTCTGCTACTTTTGTTTTGTCAACTTCTATATGATTTTCGGCACCACAAAATTCACATTTAAGACTATCAGTCCCTGGAGCAAAAGTTAATTTTGCCCCACAATTTATACATATTATTTCATTTTGTTTGCTTTCAGAAACGTTATTTTTTTCGTCCATTTTACTATATATTCATTAAATTTATGAAGTAATCTTAATTTTTTATTAAAAAAAAGAGGCCTTTTATTCAGGCCTCTCTTGTGTTTTACATTGGTGGAGGAGGTGGTGGCATAGCTCCAAACAGAGCTGCTACATCTGGTACTTCTCCAGCTTTTAACCAACCAGCCATGCCTTGTTTCCAAACATGGGTTTCTTTTGTAAGTTGATTTTGACTTATCATATTTTTTAATGTATTCATATCAAAAGGACCTGTTTGTTGTCCGTTTACCGACACAAAATATTGCACTCCAGGAGGTGGAGGCGGTGGAGTATTTTGTTGGTTGTTTTGTTGATTGTTTTGCTGGTTCTGATTCTGGTTTTGGTTTTGATTCATCATTTGTTGCATCATTGCCATACCCATAACGTTTTCCATTCCGCCGCCTCCACCAGTATTTTTAGCAGCATCACCCATTGCCTCGGCTGATTTCATTTTAGAATATTTATCCATATCACCTAGCATATTCATTCCAGTACCTGCATCAAGTTGTTCTTGTAATTTTTCTGGTAAACTAATGCTTGAAACAAGAAATTTAGTCATTTCTAGACCATAGTCTTTAAATTCGCTACCTAATTTTTCTTGACAAAACTCAGAAATATCTTTGTAATTCTGTGCCATGTCTAAAAGTGCAAGTTTGCTTTCGCCAATTGCATCAATAAACCTAGTAACAATCATGCTTCGTAATTCGTCTTTAATTTCGTCGGTTGTTACTTCGGCATTTGTACCTGCAATTTCTGTAAGGAATTTCACAGGATCGTCAACTTTTATTGTGTATGTACCAAAAGCTCTAAGACTTACTCTTCCAAAATCGGAATCTCTTAAATAAAATACATTTGGAGTTCCCCATTTCTGATTTGTAAACCTTTTAGTGTTAAGAAAATACACTTCTGCCTTAAATGGACTGTTAAATCCATATTTCCAGCCTTTTAAGGTTGATAAAACGGGTAGGTTTTGAGTTGTTAAATCGTACATTCCTGGAGGAAAAACATCAGCAATTTGTCCTTCATTTATAAAAACTGCTACTTGCGATTCTCTCACAGTAAGCTTTGCTCCTGTCTTAATTTCATTTCCTTGTCTTTCAAAACGATAAACAATAGTATCACTTGAACTGTCTAACCATTCAATAATATCTATTAATTCGCCTTTAAGTTTATTCCAAAGTCCCATAATTATAGTTTAATTAATATATTTATATTCTGGCTTGAAATTACAATATATTAATAGATTTTCAAAATTTTATATTGAAAAATTGATGTAAGTATAAAAATGGTATTGAAAATGTATTTTATTGCGAGTCAATTTTAAATATAATTGTTATAATTTATTAGTATTTGTTAGTTGATAAACAAAGTGTTACAATTTGTTTTTAAAAAAAATAAATTTAATAATTTGGTATTCATATAACTTTACTTATTTGACAATTGAAAAACTGCTTGTTTTTAAAAATGAAGTTTTAGTACCAAAGTATTTATTTTAAGAGAAGGTTATGGTTTAATATTTACAGATATATTCTTGAGTTTACTCCGAAAACCCGTCAGACGGATGTATTTGCAAAAAGTGTAAACTTATCTATTTCATTTACTGTTAATTAACGAAGTCGCCAAACCAATTCCTATACAAAATTTAACTTTTCGGAGTGGTCTTAGTGTTCTATTTATAATAAAAGCATTAATTATTATTTTTTGATATAAAATAATTGTAATTTAAGTTCAGCATTGCTTAGCTTTTTATATCTTTGTTTTTCAACTTAGTTTATTTCATCGAAAATATTAAAAAAATGAATACAATTTTATTTGACGATAATAATAGAATAAATCTTCTGCCACTTACTTTTACAAGACCTGTTTCCGAAATCCGTATTGGGATTCTTACTATAAAAGAGAAGTGGGATAAATATTTTGGGCGTTCATCATACCTAACTCAAAATTATCTTAAACAAAAATATCCTGCTATTATTCATAACATGAATTTGTTAATTAACGGTGGTATCATTCCTTCTCAAAGCTTAGTTGATGAAATTGAACAATTAAAAGAAGGAGAGTTTTTAATTAAAGATGATATAATTATTGCTGGGATTTTAAATGGTAATAATATTTCGGAATTTTTACCAGATGTTGAAAAAACATATAAGAATAAAAGAACTGCTGTTGAATTTACAAAAATATCATACCCCTGGGATATTTTTATTAATAATGGACAAGAGATTGAGTCTGATTTTAAACTTATTACAGCTGGACGCAAGTCGCAAAAATTAAGTTCAACCAATAATTTTTTGCAAGAAGAAAATATTTTTATTGAAGAAGGAGCTAAAATTGAATTTGCTACTTTAAATCCTGATGGAGGTTATATATATATAGGTAAAGATGCTGAAATAATGGAAGGGTCATTAATCCGAGGCTCTTTGTCGTTGGGTGAGCATTCTACCTTAAAAATGGGAGCTAAAATTTATGGACCAACAACAGTTGGACCACACTCTAAAGTAGGAGGAGAAGTAAATAATTCTGTAATTTTTGGCTATTCAAACAAAGGGCACGATGGTTTCTTAGGTAACTCAGTGCTGGGTGAATGGTGTAATTTAGGTGCCGATACAAATAATTCAAATTTAAAGAATAATTATGCACCAGTACGTGTTTGGAATTATAAGGAACACCGCTTTATGCATACAAAACTTCAATTTTGCGGTTTAATAATGGGCGATCACTCAAAATCAGCTATAAATACAATGTTTAATACAGGAACAGTTGTAGGTGTTAGCTCAAATATTTTTGGAACAGGATTTCCTCGTAATTTTATTCCTTCATTTTCGTGGGGTGGCGATAAAGGGTTTGCAACTTACACGACCTCAAAGGCATTTGAAACAGCCGAAATTGTTTACAAAAGACGAGGGCTCGATTTTGATAGTGTCGAGAAGTCTATTCTTGAGCATATTTTTAATGAAACAAAACAGTATAGAGAAAAATAGATTGACAACATTAATGTTATGAAATTAAGAACCTATTGAGAATAAAATTGCTTGATAGGTTTTTTATATTAATAATTTCAGAACTGTTTATAAGCATGTTTCTTCCAAAATCCTTTTTGAATACAGACCAATATTCCTTTTAGTAAATAACTAAATATCATATAATTATCTATGTTAATTTAACAATTATTTTTCATCTTTAACAAATTACATTGTTATATATATAAATTGCTGCAAAAAAAAATGAACTAATAGTTTTGGGTTTGGCTTAACATTTTTAACTTTGCAAAAAATATGAAAAATTTATATATTAAATAATTAAAACAGAGTAAGTTATGTTTATTTTAATGGTAATTGTATTTGTTTTAGGCTATGCAGCAATAGCACTGGAACATCCTTTAAGAGTTGACAAAGCTGCTTCGGCTTTATTAATTGGTGTTTTAACATGGGTAATTTATATGTTAGGAAGTGCCGATATATTAATGATGGTTGATAGTACAGGTCAATTTATTAGTAGTGCATGGGGCGACCTAGTAGGAAGCAACCCAGAAATAGGGCACTTAGTTAAAGAAAGTATTGAAAACAAGCAAGTTAGTGAAGCTTTGCAAGATGAAATGGCACATTTTATTTCGCATAAAGAAATTTTACACCACTTAGGAGAAATTTCAGAAATTTTATTCTTCCTATTAGGAGCAATGACAATTGTTGAGATTATTGACCAGCATCAAGGTTTTAAAATTATTACAGATAGAATTAAAACGACTAACAAAGTAAAATTACTTTGGATTTTAAGTGTTATGACTTTCTTTATGTCAGCAGCATTAGATAATTTAACTACAACTATTGTTTTAGTAGCTTTACTTAGAAAATTAATTGAAGACAAAGAAACACGTTGGTTCTATGCTAGTATGGTAATTTTAGCTGCAAATGCAGGTGGAGCATGGTCGCCTATTGGTGATGTTACAACAATTATGCTATGGATTGGCGGTCAGGTAACTGCTGCAAACATTATTGTAATGGTAATTATTCCAAGTTTAGTTACAATGGTAGTACCTTTAACTATATTGAGTTTTATGATGAAAGGTGATGTTTCAAGACCAGAAGTTGCTTCTGATAGCGGAAGTTCAGTTTCATCAAGACAAGCAATGGGTATTTTAATTATGGGAGTTTCTGCATTACTTTTTGTTCCTGTTTTTAAAACTTATACACACTTACCTCCATTTATGGGAATGTTATTTGGCTTAGGTGTACTTTGGACAACTACAGAAATATTGCACAGATGGCATGATCCTAGAAAATATATGGGATCAAATGCAGGAAATGCAGAAAAAGATGAATTTGAAGCTAGTACTAAAAAGCTTACTGTAATAAGCATATTATCTAAAGTTGATGTACCAACAATTTTATTCTTCTTAGGTATTTTATCTGCTGTTGCAAGTTTACAGTCAGCAGGTCAATTAGGACTTATGGCAAACTACTTAGATGAGAAATTAGGAAATATTTACACAATAAATTTAGCAATTGGAGTATTGTCATCAATTGTTGATAATGTACCTTTAGTGGCCGGTTCAATGGGAATGTATGATATTCAAACTCCAGAGACTCTTGCGCTAATTACAAACCCAGCTGACTTAGCTTATGCTTCGAATTTTGTAGTTGATGGTCCTTTCTGGGAGTTTTTAGCATATTGTGCTGGAACAGGAGGAAGTATCTTAATTATTGGTTCTGCAGCAGGTGTTGCAGCAATGGGTATGGAAAAAATAGATTTTATTTGGTATATGAAAAAAATATCGTTATTAGCTTTAGTTGGATATTTAGCTGGAGCAGCTGCGTTTTACCTACAAGCAACGCTTTTAGGACACGTATAAATAATATTTATGCCAAGTTTGGTGTAAACATTAAAAAGAAGAGATACATTTTTATGTATCTCTTCTTTTTTTGTTTATAATACTGAAAATGTCATAAATAAAGCCTGTCAAATTTAATGATTTTTTTGATAAAAATTTTACCTTTGTATCTTAATTTAGATTTAATAAAAATATGATATATTTAAAAACAGCCGAAGAAATTGAATTATTAAGAGAAAGTGCATTAATAGTCTCGAAAAGTTTAGCACAAGTGGCCTCAATTATAGGTCCAGGAGTAACAACAGCACAGCTTGATAAAATTGCCGAAGAATGTATAAGAGATAACGGTGCTACACCTACTTTTAAAGGTTATCAAGGTTTTCCCGCTACACTATGTACTTCAGTTAATGAGCAAGTTGTTCATGGTATTCCTGGTAAATATGTATTAAAAGAAGGTGATGTTATTTCGGTTGATTGTGGTGCTTATAAAAATGGTTTTCATGGCGACCACGCATATTCTTTTCAAATAGGAGAAGTTAAACATGAAGTGAAAAAATTATTATCAGCTACAAAAGAATCGTTATACCTTGGAATAAAGCAAGCAACCTTAGGTAATAGGATAGGGGATATTGGTTTTGCTGTTCAAAATCATGTTCAACAGTTTGGTTATGGTGTTGTTAGAGATTTAACAGGACACGGTTTAGGACGTGATTTACACGAAGATCCATCAGTGCCAAATTATGGAAAAAGAGGGCGAGGTGCTAAAATTCAAAATGGTCTAGTGATTGCTATTGAGCCTATGATTAACTTAGGTGTAAAAGATGTTTATCAGAAAGACGATGGTTGGACCATTGTTACTTATGATGGAAAACCTTCAGCTCATTTTGAACACGATATTGCTGTTGTTGATGGTAAAGCAGTTATTCTTTCAACCTTTGATTATTTAGAAGAAGAATTAAGAAAAAGAGGTTGTCCTATTTCGTAATTGGTAGCTTTTTGTAGATTGAAAAATCGAAAAATCTTAAAATTATGAGATTTTCTTATTCATAATGAAATTTACACACATAAATCAACAATTCATTTTCAACAACCTTATAAATAAGTCTGTGTTCACGATTAATTCGTCTAGACCAATAACCTGCTAAATCGTATTTTAGAGATTCAGGCTTTCCTGTTCCTTTGTATGGTGTTCGTTGAATTTCTTTAATTAATCCATTAATTTTTTTAATGAATTTTTTGTCAGTTTTTTGCCAAAAGAGGTAATCTTCCCAAGCATTTTCAGTGAAAGTAAGAATCATATTAAATATCCAATTTTGGTTTAATCGTTTTCCCTGTTTTCATTTGCTGTATTGATTCATAAAGTCTGTCTGCATTTTTTTTTGAACTTAAAATATGCATAGTTTCCATTATTGAGTTATATTCTGCTAATGAAATTAGAACTGCTCCTTTTCCACTACCTCGTTTAATAATCAATGTTTCGTTATCGTCTTCAACGCTGTCCAAATACATTTTTAGTCCTGTTCGGAATTCTGAAAAATTAGCTGCTATCATTTTAATAATTTTAAGTACTTATTTAAGTACAAATATACGCGCTTACATTCAAATAAACAAGTTAAAGGATAAGAAGAATAGCATTATTAGACAATTATTGGTGATATACTACTCTATTTTATATTTTGCAATAAGTTATTCTTATTTATTATCAATTTTATTTCAACTTAAAAATAATTGAATTTAATTTTCGGTCTGTACCGTCGGGACCTTTGGCTTTAATATTACTGATAATAACTTTGCTACCAATTTTTGCATTTTTTATAAGCTCTTTTTGTTTTACAGTGAATTTCCCACTTGTAGAATTTGCCGCTAATTCTTTTCCATTATCCATAATAGTAACTGTGCAGGAAGCGATATTGAATTTCACATCAAAATCAAAATTTTCTATTCTAGCATTGACTCCACGAAGTGCTAATAATGTAGATTTACTAATTGTGCCTCCTTTTCTGTTTTTTGGATTATTACCTACGAATGCTATTGGAGCAGGAAGTCGTTTACATCTAAATGATTTTATTCCAAATAGCTGTTTCCCAGATGATACTGAGATTTTTGCAATACCTGTACCTGCTGCTTTTATTCTTATAATATAATGACCAGGCTTTACATATCTTATTGTACCCATGTCAACACTTACATTTATGTCAGCTGCCGCTACGCCCGAAACTGCTATAGTAATAGGATTATCAACTCCTACATATAGTATGTTCATTTGGTCTACTGCAACTGAAACAACATTGTTGCTTTGGCTATATCCAAAAAAGCTAACAATAAAAATTGCGAAAAATATTATTCCTTTTTTCATAATTATATTTATTTAAAAAATAGCTGTTAATAAGTCGATATCTTTATAATCTAAATTGAATTTTTTGGCAAGTTCCTTACTTGTTAGCATTCCCATGTATATGTAAGTTCCGTTACGTAGTGCAATATCATTAACTGCAAAGTATATTCCAGAACTGTTTTCGCTAATATTCATAAGTATAGGGAATAATGCGTTACTTAGTGCCAATGAGGCTGTTCGTGATGCTCGAGATGCTATGTTTGGTACACAATAATGAATTACTCCGTGTTTTAAATAATGAGGCTTTCCTAAATTGGTAATTCTTGATGTTTCAAAACAAGAATGGTGGTCGATGTTTAAATCTATTATTACTGCTCCATTTTTCATTTTATTAACAGATGATTCGGGAACAATAAACTTTTTGCTGTTATCAATAAAATCGGCTGCACCAATAACAACATCTGCTGTTTTTAAATTTTTATTGAGAGCTTGTTTTTGTAATACCGAAGTAAAAATATTAAACCCGAGTTTAGATTTTATTTTTTGAAGTTTAGCAATTGAGTAATCAAATATTAATACTTGTGCTCCTAGTGCATTTGCTGCTCTTGCTGCATATTCTCCAGCTATACTTGCTCCTAAAATAACAACTTTTGCTGCTGGCACGCCTGTTATTCCACCTAAAACAATGCCTTTCCCTCCTTTTGCATTACTTAAATACTCGCTAGCTGTCGATATTGATAAGATTCCTGATATTTCGCTCATCGAATTTACAAATGGCGAAAATCCATCTTTATCTTTTATATATTCAATTGCAATTGAAGTAACTCTTTTCGATATAAGTTTACGTATATTATTTTCGGTTTGAGTATTACTATGAAGTGCCGAAAAAATTGTTTGATTTCTTCCTAAAAGTGAAATTTCATTTGCATTATATGGCGAAACTTTTGCAACTATTTCTGCTTTGTAAACATCTTTTTTTGCAGTTATTTTAGCACCTGCTATGGTGTATTCTTCATCGGACCAGTTACTTCGCAAGCCTGCTCCACTTTCAATTAAAACTTGGTGTCCTTCTTCAACAAGCTGTTTTACAGCTAGTGGAGTAAGCATTATTCTATTTTCGTATTCATTTTCTTCTTTTGGTAAACCTATTGTAAGCTTTTTATTCTCAAGTGTCATGGATAGCATTTCGGATTTTGGCAAGTAGCTATCTTTATAATTTATTTGATTTGGACTTTTGTGAGAAACTGTCATTTTACAATAAGTTTAGGAATGAATATTAAATAAGTCATTATGGTTTGCTAAGTTAGTTTACTTTTATTCAATGCAAAAAATCTGCGAATAGTTGAGCTATTTAAAGCTTTTTTAACGCAGAAGAAAATTAAAATAACAATGCAAACCGTTATAAGTTATTAAATTTTCGTTCCTTAGTTAAAAATTTTTATGATACGTTTATAAGTCTATTTCCATTTTCGTTTTCAGTAATATTTACTCTTATGTAATTTTCGGGTAAAAGATTTTCTATTCTTTCAGGCCATTCTATAAAACTATAATTGTTTTGGTATAAATAATCTTCAAAACCAATGTCGTAAGCTTCTTCAATTGATTCTATTCTATAAAAATCGAAATGAAAAATTATTCCGTTATGTTTTGTCTCATATTCATTTACAATTGCAAATGTTGGACTTGTAACATTTTCGTTTGTTCCTAATGTTTTGCAAAGCTCTTTTATAAATGTAGTTTTTCCAACACCCATTTCGCCATAAAATGCAAAAACTTTGTTTTCAGAGTTTTCTTCTATAAACTTTTTTGCAATATTAGGTATTGATTCCAGATTTTCAATTATATATTTTTTCATTTCTTTTTTTGCTTTAAAGTAATACATGGAATTATGAGTTCTTCCATTGATAAACCTCCATGTTGTAGTGTGTCCTTGTAATATCTTACGTAGTAATTAAAGTTGTTAGGGTATGCAAAAAAGTCATTAGCATAACAAAAAATATAGGATGAACTTATATTTGACGATGGTAAACCAGCTTTTTCGGGTTTTGTAATTTCAAAAACTTTCTTTTTATTATAGCTGAGGTTTCTACCCATTTTGTACCTTAAATTAGTAGATGTATTTTTATCTCCCACTACTTTTACAGGATTATGAACAGGTATTGTTCCGTGGTCTGTTGTAATAAATGTTGTAACGTTTTGTTCCGATAATCTTTTGAAAAGCTCTAATAATGGCGAATGTTTAAACCATGTTAAAGTAAGCTCTCTGTATGCAGCTTCGTCGTTTGCAAGTTCTTTAATTATTTTCATTTCGGTACGAGCATGCGACATAATATCTACAAAATTATACACAACCACCGAAAGTTGATTTTGAAGTCTGTTTGCTAAATTATCGTTTAATTTTTCTCCAGCTTTATTATTTAAAATCTTATCATAAGAGAATTTCACATTCCTTCTGTAACGTTCAAAAAGCTTTTTTAGTAAATCTTCTTCGTGCATGTTTTTTCCACCATCTTCCTCGTCGTTAAGCCAATATTCGGGGTGTCTTTTAGATATTTCGTAAGGAGTAAGTCCTGCAAATAGTGCATTACGAGCATACTGTGTAGCTGTTGGTAGCATCGAAAATGATAGTTCATCTTTTTCTACATCAAGATGTTGTCTGATAATTGGTTCCAGTAATTTCCATTGGTCGTACCGTAAATTATCAATAACAATTACAAATACTTTTTCTTTTTTATCAAGAAGAGGAATTACTTTCTCTTTTATAAAATTAAATGGCATTAAAGGCTTTTCTGTATTACCTTCTTCAAACCAACTTAAATAATTTTCTTTAATAAATTTCCCGAAATTTTTATTTGCTTCTTCTTTTTGCATTTTTAAAATTTCATTCATTGTATCAACTTGCGAACGCTCAAGTTCTAGTTCCCAGTAAGTAAGCCTTTTATATATATCGACCCAAGTTTCAACCGTATTTGCATTGTTAATATCAATACTAATTGTATTAAATTTTGTTTGATATTGCGAAGTTATTTTTTCTGAAATAAGTTTTTTGTTTTCTACATTTTTTTTAATTGCAAGAATAATTTGCTTAGGATTAACAGGTTTTATGAGGTAATCATTAATTTTTAAGCCTATTGCCTCTTCCATTATTGCTTCTTCATCATTTTTTGTAATCATTATTATGGGAACATGAGGTTTTATCCTTTTTATTTGGTCTAAAACATCAATTCCTGAAATACCAGGCATGTTTTCATCTAAAAAGATTATATCAAATTCTTCCTCTTTTATAATGTCAATTGCATCGTCGCCATTATATGCAGTTGTAACTTTATGCCCTTTTTCTTCTAAAAAAAGTATTTGAATTCTTAGTAAGTCAATTTCGTCATCGACCCATAAAATTTTTGCTCCACTCATAAATTTTTATTTATCCTTGTGATTTATTACAAATATATGTAAAATTTAACTATTTTTATCGATTATTGTAAGTATTAAAATATAATTAGCAAAACTCTCAAAGCTTAATTGTTTAGGAATTGATTTTCTTTGTTTACCCCTAACCCTAAAGGGAGTAAAGAAAATCAATTTCTTCTCTCTATGTTTGGAGCTTTGCTGATAAAAATATTATTTTACTAGCTAAAGAACTATAATAATTATATTAAATTGTATTTTGTTCTTTAATAAATATTAAAATAACTAAAATAAATATAATGAGCGTTAGGCCAAAAAAACATTTAGGACAACATTTTTTGAAGAATATTAAAATTGCTGAAAAAATTGTTGATTCATTAATTATATCAAACGAAAATACAGTTATTGAGATTGGTCCAGGAATGGGCGTTTTAACAGACTTTTTATTAGAAAAAGATTTCGATCTTCATGTTGTAGAGCTTGATAGAGAATCGGTTGCATATTTAAAAGAAAATTATCCTGACTTGAAGGGTAAAATTATAGAAGCAGATTTTTTAAAGTTAGATTTGAAAGAACAATTTAAAGGTCAGGTTTCAATAATTGGAAATTTTCCTTATAATATTTCTAGCCAAATATTATTTAAAGTACTTGAAAATATTGATATTGTGCCAGAGCTTGTTGGTATGTTTCAAAAAGAAGTGGGGGCAAGAGTTGCATCAAAACCAGGAAATAGAGTTTATGGTATTTTAAGTGTGTTAATTCAAGCTTATTACGATGTTGAATATTTATTTACAGTTGGACCAGAGGAATTTAATCCGCCACCAAAAATACAGTCGGGAGTAATACGTTTAGTTCGAAAAGAAAACACGACATTAAATTGTGATTCTAAATTATTTAAAACTGTTATAAAAGCAGGTTTTAATCAAAGACGAAAAACTTTGCGTAACTCGTTAAAAGGGCTTTTAGGAGATTTGAAAATAGAAGATGATATTATGAGTAAGCGACCAGAACAGCTTGGATTCGAGGAGTTTGTTGAGCTTACAAATATAATTGATGTATTATTAAAAGCTAACAGCTAATATTATTTTTATGGAAGATAATAATGAAAAATATTTTGGTTCATTTCCAATATCTAAGGAATTATATGATAAGGTTAATGGATATTTAGAATATATTAAAGAAAATATTGAGCAACAAGAAGCAAGGATTAAGTTAAATGAAATTGTTAATGATTTAACAACAGAAGGAGTCGATTATTTTTTTCATTATTCACTAAAAATAATAGGAATGAATATTATTGCAAAAAAAGCAATAGGAACAGGTTTAGCAGGAGTAAAAATAACTGTAAAAAGTTTAAGTAAAAGATTTGTTAAACGTTTTGACGAAAAACAATTATTAGCAGCAGTTGATTTTATAGAAGGTTTTATTACAAGAAGATAAATTACCAACCAGACAGTGTGTGAAGCACCTGTTTGTGTTGAATACATTTGTTAAACCACTTAATATGAAAAAAGAGATAATAGTTAAAGATGAGTTAACCGATTTTTTACTTTACACAGCACCAAATGGCGATATAAAAGTAGAAGCATTTTTACACAATGAAACTATTTGGCTTTCGCAAAAAAGAATAGCAGAGCTTTTTGGAGTTGATAGAACCGTAATAACAAAGCATTTAAAGAATATTTTTGAAA
>JAOZLS010000005.1:0-30373 GCA_029934705.1 Bacteroidales bacterium
ACAATGTCGGTTATTTCAATAAAAAGCCTGTTATTTGTGCTACATTTGTGATACAGTATTTATATTAAAACTTGTAACTGGCTTAAAATAAAGAAGTAATAAAAATATAAAGAAGTCCCTTCGAGGTCACTAATAAAGAGAAATTACATTTAATGTAGTTTCTCTTTCTTTTTAGGAGAAATTGCTTGTGATTCGTCTGTATTAGTCGATTTTTCATCAGAAATGCTTATTTTTAGGTTCAGAATTTACTAAGATTTTACAAAAACGTAATAATAGGCTGTTTTTGAGTGGTTTAAGAGGTTTTGTCTTTTTTTGAACAACTTATATGCATAATGAGTTTGTGTTGATTTACAGTTGTTTGCGAGAAAATTTATTTTGTTATTTTAAGTTTAGTGTAAAATAAAAAACCTATTTGTAGTTTTATACAAATAGGTTTTTGTTTTTTTTATTAAAAAAGTAATTAAATATTTTCGTTAATAACAATTTCCGAAGTAATTTCCATAACCTTTTTGTAAACAGCACTAACACCACAATATCTGTCTTCAGATAAGTCAATTGCTTTTTGAAGTTTTTCAATAGGAAGTGTTTTTCCTTTTTTAGGAGTAAAAATATAGCTTACGTGCATTTTATAAAATTGCTTAGGGTGTTCCTCCGTTAAATCACCATCAACAGTAACGTTAAACTCTTCTATATCAGCGTTTACTCGCATCTTTTTTAATATTGATATAACATCCATTGCGGTACAACCACCTAAGGATGCTAGCATAAACGGTTTTGGTTGTGGTCCTTTATTTTCTCCACCTACTTTTTCAGTAGCATCAATAATAATTTTATGGTCGTTAACCTCCCATTCAAACGCCATATTTCCTATCCATTTTGTATTTGTTGTCTCTTTCATCTTTTATTGAATTAAATTTTTTTTTACAAAAGTATTAATAAGTTGTATATTGCAAAACTTAAATAAATATTTGACCTTTTTTCTTATGAGAAAACTTGATAAAATACCTTCATGTGAATTTTGCTTTAAGGATAATGATATATTCAAATATCTTACAAAAGACGAGTATGATGTAGTTTCGTACATTAAAACTTGTAATTTTTTTGATAGAGGAGATGTTATTTATCATGAAGGAAACCGTGTTGGTGGTGTATATTGCGTAAATAAAGGAATTGTTAAGCACTATAAAACAGGGATAGATGGCAAAGAGCAAATAGTTAGATTTTCCAAAAAAGGAGATATCTTTGGATTTAGATCTATACTAAGTGAAGAGCCTGCTTGTACAACAACAAAAGTTATAGAAGATGCCGGCTTGTGTTTTATTCCATTAGACCAGTTTTTGTCTTTAGTAAATAACAACCCTGCGTTTTCAATGGCAATAATGAAAATGTCTTGTGTAGAGCTAGGTGCCGCAAATAAATATATTTTAGATATTGCACAAAAAAATGTTAGAGAGCGTTTGGCAGAAATATTGCTATTGCTAAATGATAATTTTGGAGTAACCAGCGAAGGCTATTTAGCTATATCATTAACAAGAGACGAATTGGCTAGTTTTGTTGGAACAGCAACAGAGTCCGTTATTCGTTTGCTTTCGGAATTTAAGCACGATGGCTTAATTGAAATTAACAGAAGAAAAATAAAACTTGTTGAAATAAACAAGCTAAAAAAAATAAGTGAAATTTTTTAAACTTTTAATATGTATAACGTAAAAATATCTGATAAAACCTTTAATGTTGAATTTGATAATAATAAATTAGAAGGTAAAATAGATGATGAGAAATTTATTATAGATATAATACAAACAGCTAATGATCGTTACCATTTATTAAAAAATAACAAATCGTATAATGTTGATATTATAGATGTAGATTTAGAAACAAAAAAAGTATCAATTAAAATCAATAAACACACTTATGAAGTAGAAATAAAAGATGATATAGATATTTTGCTGGACAATTTAGGAATGAGTTCCGTAGTAAGTAAAATCGCCAAAGATATAAAAGCTCCTATGCCAGGTATGCTTACAGATATTTTAGTAAAATCGGGCGATACAATTAAAGAAGGAGATATTTTACTTGTTTTAGAAGCAATGAAAATGGAAAATAACATAAAGTCTCCTGTTGATGCTGTAATAAAATCAATTGAAGTAAAAAAAGGAACTTCTGTAGAAAAAAATGAAATATTAATTCTTTTTGAATAACTTTGTAGGCTAATATGCGTTTTTTATCTAAAATATTATTTATTCTAATTATTACATTCCCTTGGAGTGTTGTAAATGCTCAGAATATGCTAGTAAATATCGAGCATTTTTCAATAAACGATGGATTGTCTCAAAATGCTATAAACTGTCTTTTTCAAGATAGTAGAGGTTATATCTGGATTGGCACACAAGATGGTTTAAACAAATACGATGGTTATACTTTTAAGACCTACCGCCATGCGCCAGACGATGAGTATTCTCTTTCAAGTAATTATGTGAGATACATTGTTGAAGACGAAGACAGCTGTCTTTGGATTGCGACACAGGATGGTTTAAATAAATTTGATTATAGAACAGGTTTGTTTGAAAGCTTTTTTCATGAAGAATCAAATTCTAGCTCTTTGTATGAAAATGATATAAAAACAATGTATCTTGATAAGCTTGGTTTTATATGGTTAAAAACAGATAAAGGGGTTGACCAATTTAATATTAAAACAAAAAAGTTTAGCTATAACAAACATGAATATGATGAGTTTAGCTTTGCAACAGAGTATAATTATTATTCTATTACAGATGATAATGAAGGGGTTTTGTGGATGGGGTCAAAAGATGGTTTACTTAGTTACGATAGGGTTAATCAGCAATTTTGTACTTACAAAATAGACTCTAAAAAACAAGGAGGTTTTAACGAAATTTTTTGTACATATATAAATACTAAAAATGAGTTTTTAGTAGGGACAAAGTCTGGTTTATATTCATTTGATAAAAAAACGAAATTTTTCGAAAAACTATATCCAGATGTCGAAATGGATATTGTTAGAGTAATTTATGAAGATAATAAGGGAACTACTTGGATTGGAACCGAGGAGGGAGTGGTATATATTGATTCTAAAACAAAAAAAATATGTAATCTAAGTTTTAGAAAAACTTATGTAAAAGAAGTTTTCTTTGGAAGAGTAACATCTATATTTCAAGACAATTCTGATATATTATGGATCTCGAGTGATAATGGGCTTTTTAAAATTGATAGAAAAGATGAAAAATTTAAGTTAATTAATCAAAATGTTTTTGAAGGTTTAAAATTAAGTACAGATAGAACTTATTCTATATATAAATATAAAAATGATGACATATTAATAGGAACTCGAAAATATGGATTTAACCTGTTGAATATTAAAAATAATACAATTAAACAATTTACATCTGAGAAATATCCTTTATTAAAAGATGATAATATACATTGTATATACGAAGACACTGATAAAAATATTTGGGTAGGTACAAGTAATGGAGCATTTATTTTTGATAAAGCAAAAAGTACTTTTACATCATTTTCAGACTATACCGGAAAAAATGTTGATCATTATTTAAAAAATAATCGAATAACTGCAATTTTGCAGGATACGAATGGTAATTACTGGATATCAACATTTAATGGATTATTATTTGTTTCGGAAGATAGAATAGAAATATTTAAAAATAAAAGAAACGCCCCAAAGGAAATAGCATCTTCAGAAGTATTAAATATTATAGAACGTAAAGATAAAAGTATATGGGTTGCCACTGTTAAAGGGGTAAGTAAATTTAATCCTACAGGAAGAGATTTTATCAATTTTAATAGAGATAACAGTAATTTAAGTAATAATTCGTGTTTAACGATTTTTGAAAGCATTGACGGTACATTATGGGTTGGAACGGAAACAGGTTTAAATAAATTTATTGAAGAAACAGGCAGGTTTGAGTTTTATACTTCTAAAAGTCATGGATTTAGTAACGATTATATTTATGCAATAGTTGAAGACAATAACAGATATTTATGGATGAGTACGAATAAAGGAATAGTTAAATTTAATCCTTTTACCTCAGAAGTTACTAATTTTAATTTGGAAGATGGTTTACAAAGTTACGAATTTAATATAGGAGCAAGTTATAGGCATTACGATGGAGAAATATATTTTGGAGGAGTAAATGGATTTAATTATTTTTATCCAGACTCACTTTCTAAAAATCCTTATGTTCCAATGCCCATTATCACACGTTTTGTAAAGAAAAGTAGTTTTGGCGAAAAAAACATTATTTTAGGGAATAGTAATGTTATCAATTTATCTTATAACGAACGTAGCTTTGATATTTATTTTGCATTATTAGAGTATTCACACCCTCAAAAAAATAAATTCAAATATAGAATTAAAGAGATTGATGCAAAATGGACAAATAATGGGACTAAAAATTATGCAGGTTTTATTAGGTTGTCTCCAGGTGAATATACATTTGAGCTTGAAGCAGCAAATTCTGATAATCAGTGGAATTACAGTCCTTTAGTATTAAAAATTATTATAGCATCACCTTGGTGGCGAACTAATTTTGCAATATTGTCATATTTAGTATTAATTATTTCAGTATTAGTTTGGGGAATCAGCTCTTATAACAAAAATATAAGAAGCGAGAATAGAGTGTTACAAGAAAAAGATAAAGCGTCCAAAGAGGTGGCATTACAAAAAGAAGAGCTTGCAATAAAAAATAAAAACATTTCGGATAGTATAAGATATGCTAAAAGAATTATAGAAGCAATGATACCAAGTGAAAGATATTTTAGACGATTATTGCCAGAATCGTTTATACTATTTAAGCCTAAAGATATTGTAAGTGGCGATTTTTACTGGATTGATAAAGAAGACGATAAGGTGTTTGTAGCCGCCGTAGATTGTACAGGACATGGCGTGCCTGGTTCATTTATGTCGATAATAGGAATTGATTTACTTCGAAATATATTGTCGTTAGGAATAGAATCTCCATCAGAAATTTTATTAAAACTTAATAGCGAAGTAGCAAGTATTTTTAAAAAAGAAGATGATCAGGAAGACTATGTTAGAGACGGTATGGATTTAGCAATTTGTTCTATTGATAAAAAGAATAAAAAATTAGAATTCTCGGGAGCTATAAATCGTATATATATTGTAAGAAAGGATAATATTGTTGAATTAAAAGGCGATAGAATGTCAATTGGACCTTCTGATGTTCAACAGCAAGTTAAATTTAAAAATCATACTTTTGATTTAGAAAAAGATGATGTAATTTATATGTTTACCGATGGCTTTGCCGATCAGTTTGGAGGTAGTGCAGGTAAAAAATATAAATACCGACGTTTTAGGCATTTATTATTGAATATTTATAAATACGACCTAGCAAAACAAAAAACTGTAATGAACGATGTTATAGAGCTATGGAAAGGTAGCAATGAGCAAGTTGATGATATACTTGTTATAGGAATTAAGCCTTTTTAAAGAAGTTCTATGTTTTTGGGGTTCTATTTTTGTAGGCTTATCCATTTAAGTTGCATTTTACTTTTTTAAATATAAAAACATTCAATATACAATTTTCAACATTAATAGATATTTTTCATATTGAAAATTTACTGTAATTATTAGGTAGTCCAAATCAGAACCTTGAGAACTAAATGGGTAAGCCTATTTTTATATAAACTGGTCATTTACGTAAAACCTGTAACCCGCAACTCGTAACACGTATCTCGCAGTTTTATTTATATTCGCTATATACTTTCTCAAGACCATCAATAAGTTCTGTTTTATAATTCCAGCCGTAGGAACTTAGTTTAGTAACATCCAATAATTTTTGAAAAGTTCCATCAGGTTTATCCGTGTCCCAAATTATTTTCCCTTTATATTCTGTTATTTCATTTTTTATAATATTAGCAAGTTCTTCTATAGATAAATCTTTACCAGTTCCAATATTTATGTGTGTATTTTTAATTTCAATATTAGAGTCTCCTGCAATATAATTTTCAACATTGAAGTTGTCTCTTAAAATATCTTTAAAGTTTGTATTTTCGGCTAAAAATACGCAAGCATCAGCTAAATCGTCGGAGTGAAGAAACTCCCGTCTTGGTTTACCAGTGCCCCAAAGTGTTATTGAATCTTTAAAAATACCATATTTTGCAAGAATCTTAATAATATCTTCGGAATTTGATTTGTGATTTATACTTTCAATTGGGTTCTTTTTCAAATCATTTCTTATTTCATCTATATTATTTTCGGTTAAAAGTTTACCTAAGTGCATTTTTCGAATTAGTGCTGGTAATACATGAGATTTTTCTAAATCAAAATTATCGTTAAAGCCATATAAATTTGTTGGCATAACCGAAATAAAATTAGTTCCATATTGCAAATTATAACTTTCGCACATTTTAATTCCAGCAATTTTTGCAATTGCATACGGCTCGTTTGTAAATTCAAGATCGCCAGTAAGCAAATAATTTTCTTTCATTGGCTGCGGACAATTTTTTGGATATATGCACGAGCTTCCTAAAAAAATAAGTTTTTTAACACCATTTAGGTAACTTTGGTGTATAATATTATTTTGTATTTGCAGGTTTTGGTAGATGAACTCCGCTCTGTACTTGTTGTTTGCGACAATTCCACCAACTTTTGCTGCTGCCAAAAACACATATTCGGGCTTCTCTCGTTTAAAAAACTCTATAACCGACTCCTGAGAGCTTAAATCGGTCTGAGAATGTGGCGTAAATACGAAATTAGTATAACCCTTTGATTTTAAATTTCTAAGAATTGCACTTCCAACTAAACCATTATTTCCAGCAATGTATATTTTTGAATTTTTATTCATCATTTTATATTTTCGGTAATTTTTATTTAGCAATTATTTTATTTGAAAAATAGTTGTGTTTTTTTTAACTCTAATTTTTTAAAAAAACATAGCTAGCAAAATTTTAAGATTTTTTTAAAACCAGATTTTAATTTTTCATTTTCAAATTATTTTCACCACTTGTAAGTTTTGTTTTATTAATGTAATCTTTTTTAGAGATTTATGTTAATAGAGTTTTTTTATTTTTCAATTTTAATAATAATATTGATAAAAATGAAATTTTATAAAATAGAACAAAAGTTTACATTTGTATTTGCAAAAATATTAAAAAAAAGTTATTATTTCTAATAAGCTTTAAATACAGCTTGTTTCACAATTGTAAAACGCCAAAAAAAGACAATAATAAGTTTACCAATGTAAAACACACATGGAAAAAAGACATGAAAACTTTACGATAATAACAGCAGGAGGAATTGGAAGTAGAATGAAAACAGAAGTACCAAAACAGTTTTTATTAATAAAAGAACTAGCTGTTTTAATGCATACTATAAATAAATTTTATAGTTATAATTCGACAATGATAATTATTTTGACACTACCATTCGAGCATATTTCATATTGGAAGAAGTTGGTTGAAAAGCATCTTTTTAAAGTTCCGCACATTATTGTTGAAGGAGGAAAAACTAGATTTGAGAGTGTTAAAAATGCATTAAAGCATGTAACCGATGGTGGATTTACGGCAATTCATGATGGAGTAAGACCACTTGTTAGCCATAAAACAATTGATAATGCTTTTACTGGAGCTAAGAAATATGGTAATTCTGTAGCATCTCAAGAAATTGTTTTTTCGTTAAGAAAAGTAGAAGGAGATATAAATAAATCGGTAAATAGGGAATTGTATAAGGAAATTCAAACACCACAAGTTTTTAAATCTAACATTTTAAAAGAAGCATATAGTCAACCGTATAATCCATTGTTTACGGATGATTCCTCGGTTGTTGAGGCTTTTGGAGAAAAGATTTTTTTAAGCGAAGGGAATTCTGAAAATATTAAAATAACAAAACAAAGTGATTTAATTTTAGCAGAAAGTTTAATGAGGGATTTTGTATAGTGGCTATTGGGTTACCTTATTGTTGTGTGTTTCTATATCTTTAATATTGCCATTTTACACTTTCTAGCCCTGTGCTTGTCAGGTGTTTTCCTCCTGACACTTTCATTTCAAACTTAATGTGTGTTTCTTGTTTCAAATATGTGAGGTCAAAAGACCACACAAGTGCAGTTACTTTCTATCTGACTATAACCTTGTACCTACAGGATAAATATAATTTTTAACAACTATATGTTTTACTGATTTTTTTTTCGTTTTCGTCTTTTCTTCTTTTTAGTTTCGGGTTCTTTTTTCTGCTTATCTTCGTATTTGTATATAAGGTTTTCGTCTCCTTCGATATCAAGACTATTATCGTGTTTAAATATTTCTTTCCCAAATAGTCCCATTTCTTTTCCTTTATTTTTTCCAACTTTAAAATTGTAAGAAATATCAAAAATAGGAATAATTAAAAATTTATTTCCCGAAGGAATTGTCGAATATGCAGCTTTTACTCCACCAAAAGCACTCAGTCTTTTTCCAGAATATCCCATAACACCAGCCTTAGCTTCAATAGAAATATTTTTAAATAAACCATGAGAGTAAAAGTCAACCTCGGCAAAATAATTAAACATTGGGTTAAGGTATGCGTCAATTCTGGCACCAGTGTACCAAATAAGTTCATTATTTGTTAGTGATGTTTCTCTAAAAAGAATAGCTCTTTCGATAAGTGGCGGGCTAGACTCGCCCCAGTTGTATGCGTATTTAAAGCCAAATTTTGCAGTAAGTAAGTTGTTTCCAGCATTACAATTTGAGGGTTGGTCTAAAAATGAGCTTAGTAAAATTTCGTGTTGCATAGCAATAGAGTAGGGGATTGCACTACTTTGCAATAATAAAAAATCTAAACCAAGTTTTTGGGTGAAATTTAATGCTCCTGTTGGGTAAAATAGTCCATGACGAGAGGAAACCATTAGTGTTCTATTGAAAAAAAGAGTTTTAAACCATTTTCGTTTATAAAAAAAGTGTGGCATGACAAAGAATGCTATAGGATGAGCCGAAATTTCAGCTTTTCTAGATATTCCATATTTAGAAGGCGACATTAAATTTAGTTCAACTTTACGATAAGGCACAGTAAAAGCATTGCCTCTGCTCCAAATTGGATTTTGTGCATAAGTTGCAATCTCTAAAAATAATAGAATAATTAAGATAGTAAATTTTCTAGCCATGCTTTTTTTGTAATATTCGTCTATATTTTGGTTCTCTTTTTAATATTTAGTTTCAATTTAGGTTGGTTGTTTTTATAGTAATCTGGTTTAACTATTTCTATAACCGCATATCTTTTAAAAATATTTTACAAAAGTCGATAATTGAAGTTTTTATTGGTAAAAATTCATAATTAATTTCTTCTGAAATTTTCTTATTTGAGTATGAATGTTTTTTTAAGGCAGCACTTATAGTATCTTTAGTAATTTTAGGTTCTATTTTTAATAATTTATATTTTATGCTCTCCAAAATTCTTGCCGTTTGTAATAAAAAGTTGTTAGCTTCAATATTTGGAGCATCTTTTTTTAATTCTTTTGCTATAGTTGAAAATACATATTTATATGAAAGGTTTTCGGAATTTAAGATATATCTTTCGCCAGAAATGTCCGATTCTGTTAGTTTTATAATGATTTTAGCAACATCTCGTACATCAACAAAGCCATTAATACCTGTTGTGTAAAATTTCAAACCAGAATTTATCATTTTTATAATACTAGGGCTTCCTTGATTCCAATTTCCTGGTCCTAATATTACCGAAGGATTTACAATTACTGCATTTAGGCCTTCGGTTATTCCTCGCCAGACTTCTAATTCCGATTCCATTTTACTAATAGAATAGGCAGAAGTTTTTTTTATTTCCTCTTTAAAATCATTTTCAGTAATTAGGCTTTTATTTTTGCTCTCGCCAATTGCAGCTATTGAACTTACGTGGCATAATTTAGTTGTTTTATTTACTAAGCATGCATTTACAATGTTTGCCGTAATTGCATTATTCGTTTTTATTAACTTTTCTCGTATAGCTGGATTAAATGAAACCATTGCAGCTGAGTTTATTATATAATCATTATCAGCTATTACTTTTTCTGTCTGATGATAGTCTGTAAGGTCTGCTTCAACCCAATTTATTCTATTAAATAAGTTATTATAATCGTTATTATAGAAACTAAATATTTTTTTACAAGAATTTATATCAGATGTTTTTCTTTTTAGAGCTGAAATTATACAGTTCGTTTTTGTTAGCTCATATAAAATATGAGCTCCTAACATTCCTGTTCCTCCTGTAACCAATACTCTTTTGTTTACTATACTCATAAAGTTTTTAATAATACATTAATATATATTTAGGTTGTAAAAGCAACTGTTTTACAAAATTAGGAGTCTATTTTTCTTTTGCCAAAACAATATTTTACACCTTTATAATTAGTTGAACAAAGAAAGCATAAATTTTATAAATCTGTTTAGGGAAATATGAATATGTGCATGATTATTTGTGCAACCTTAAGTTAAGTATTGATTCTAGAAGTAATAAAACATTTTTTTTTAATTTTGCATAAAAATAGACAAGTTTAAACTAAATTTGCATAAAACTAGATATATGACTTTTATAAGTCCTGAAATAAAAATATTATTAACATTATTAACTGCATTCGTTATTACCTATGTTTCAATACCTTCTATAATTAAGGTTGCGAATATAAAAAATTTACACGATGAGCCAGATGAGAGAACTGTGCATAGTCATAGGATTCCAACACTTGGAGGATTAGCTATTTTTGCAGGAATAACCATTTCTTCATTAATATTTGTTGATATATCTTTAATGCCAGAGTTAAAACTTATTATTGCAGCAGTTTTGGTATTGTTTTTTATAGGAATAAAAGATGATATTCTTATAATTGCACCATTAACAAAGCTTATAGGACAAATAATAGCAGTATTAATTATAATTTCTTTTTCAGACCTACGTATAACAAATTTTCATGGATTTTTCGATATTTTTGAAATCCCTGATATTGTTAGTTATCCTTTTACAGTATTTGTTTTTTTAGTTGTAATTAATGGAATTAATTTAATTGATGGCATTGATGGACTTTCGTCAGGCGTAACAATTATAATAGTTACGACTTTGGGAACATGGTTTTTTCTAACTAAAAACTATGAGTATGTAATTATTTCAGTAGCAATACTTGGCTCGCTGCTTGCCTTTTTACGATTTAATTTGTTTAGCAAGTTACAAAAAATATTTATGGGCGACACCGGCTCGCTTATTTTAGGATTACTTATAAGTGTTTTGGTTGTTAAATTTAATGAGTTAAATATAAATCACGATTTTGATTATTCAATGTGGGGGGCACCAGCAATAAGTTTTGCAATATTAATTTTACCATTGTTTGATACTATAAGAATAATTTTCATAAGATTTTTTCAGCGTAAACCTCTTTTTAGACCAGACAAGCAACATATCCATCATTTGTTTATTAAATCGGGACTTTCGCATACACAATCGCTATTATTATTGCTTTTTATAAATGTGGTTTTTGCAATTTCAGGCTTTTACCTTCATTATATAATGGGCATTAGGCTTTTGCTTTTATTATATATATTATCGGCAATGTTAATCTTTTATATTCCTGCAGCAATTATACATAAACGAAAAAAAAACAATAAAAAGTGATAAGAATTATTATTTTAGAAGTTATATTATTTGTATTTATTTCAGGGCAAATACTTTTGGCTCAAGATATTAAGGTTGATAACTATAATGTTATTAATGTTGAAAAAAGCAATGTCGAAAGCAATAATTTTCATAAAACGATAAGACCATTTTCAGAAAAAAGCAATTTTATAGATACTGTTGTTACCAGTTCAAGTATTTTCAATAATGTTTTAAATGAAAACCTTATTGATTCAAAAATTTCTAATTATAAATTTTCAATAAATCCAGAGTTAACATCCGTTTTGTTTTACGATTTAAAAAACTCCGAAGTTTTAAGCCAATTATCGGTAGGAGTAAATTATAAATCTAATTATAAAAATAAGCTTTATATTAATACTAATACTTATTTAACCCAAGCCGATTTCCCAACAGATTTCTCTGTGTTTATAGATTCTATAGGAATAATACCAGGCGGTGGCAAAATTTTATCAGGCGAAAATGGAAGTTATAAATACTTTAATTTTGAAGGTTCAATATCATATTTGCCAACCGAAAATATTAAATTTGAAGTAGGAAAAGGGCGTAATTTCTTTGGAGCAGGATATCGTTCGTTATTATTGTCAGATAATTCAAACTCATATCCTTATTTTAAAACGGAAGTAAATATTTGGAAAATAAAATATGTGTGGTTAATTGCCGATTTATATGATAAGTCTCTTTTAGGAAGTATTTCAGCCGATTATATTACCGACAAAACAGCATTTATACATTATTTGTCGTTGAATATAGGTAAACATATAAATTTTAATTTTTTTGAAGCAGTATTAAGTAGTCCTTACGACGAGAATTTACAAAGGAAAGGCTATGATTGGTCGTATTATAATCCAGTTATTTTTTATCGTCCAGTTGAATTTGCTAATGGTACTGCAGATAATGCACTAATGGGAGCAGGAGTAAACCTTAATTTTGGTAAGATAACTCTGTATTCTCAATTTTTACTAGATGATTTAATTGTTTCGGAGTTTAAAAACCAAACAGGTTGGTGGGGTAATAAGTTTGGCTTGCAGGCAGGTATAAAATGCTTTGATGTTTTTAATATAGAAAATTTGTTTTTTTTAGGCGAATATAATATTGTTCGACCCTATACCTACTCTCATGGAAAGATAAATCTTAATTATGGTAATTATCATTCGTCTTTAGCACATCCGTTAGGCTCAAATTTTGATGAATTAGCCTCTATTATTCAATATAGAAAAAAAAGAGTAGTAATTTCAGCAAAAATATCATTAGCTAGAAAAGGCTATGATACAGAAACTGAAGTTAGTTTTGGTGGCGATATATATAAAAGTTACGATTATCGAACAGGGCAATATGACATTGCTTTTTTACAAGGAGAAGTACATCATAATATTTATGTAAACACATCAATTTCTTATATAATAAATCCAAAATATAATTTAGAGTTAAAGTCAGGTTTTATTTATAAAGAAGAAAGGTTTTTACAATCAAATATTGTTAATAATTATTTTTATTTGGGTGTTTCAAGCAATTTATTCAATAAACTGGGCTTTTTCGAGTAAAAATAAGTCTATTATTCTTTTCAAAATACCAAGTTTATTTATATTCTTTAAAACTTGTTAATTACTTTTATTATTTTAGGAAAGCTCTATTGGTGCTTAGTTTCTGAGACCTATAATGAAAATATTTTATTATTATACTATTCCTATATTTGCATTTAAAACTAAACTTTTTAAATTTACACAAAGTTAAATCAAGTATTAGTTTAATATAAATCCACACTAAATCAAAACATTCACAATGGAGAACGTACTTTATGTATTAATTGGAGCTGGTGTCATGGGGATACTATTTACAATCTGGAAATCTGCTTGGATAAAAAGTCAGGAAGAAGGGACTGTTAAAATGCAGAAAATTGCTTCGCACATTGCCGAAGGAGCAATGGCATTTTTGAAAGCCGAATATAAAATTTTGGCAGTATTTGTTGCAGCAGTTGCTGTATTATTATTTTTTAAAGGCGAAGCCGAAGCATCATCTAACGGTTTTGTAGCATTATCATTTGTTGTAGGAGCAGGTCTTTCTGCATTTGCAGGATATTTAGGAATGCGAATTGCAGTAAAAGCAAATGTTAGAACAACAAATGCAGCACGTAATTCAATAAACGATGCACTAAAAATTGCTTTTACAGGTGGCTCTGTTATGGGCTTAGGTGTTGTAGCACTAGGTGTAATAGGAATTAGTGTTCTTTTTATTGCTTACAGTATGATGGGCTTTGAAGGCGGAATGAATGAAGTATTAAATGTAATTTCAGGATTTTCGTTAGGAGCATCGTCAATAGCCCTTTTTGCAAGAGTAGGTGGCGGTATTTACACAAAAGCAGCCGACGTAGGAGCTGACTTAGTTGGAAAAGTAGAAAGCGGAATACCCGAAGATCATCCGTTAAACCCAGCAACAATTGCCGATAATGTTGGAGATAACGTTGGAGATGTAGCAGGAATGGGAGCCGATTTGTTTGAATCATTTGTAGGTTCAATAATTGCAACAATGGTATTAGGTGCAGCTTTTATAGAGCTAGATGTAATAAAAGATGGATTTAGTTTAGGTCCAGTATTATTGCCATTAGCAATAGCAGGAGCAGGAATTTTAATATCTATTGTAGGAACATTTTTTGTAAGTGTAAGAGAAGGTGGAAATCCTCAAAAAGCTCTTAATAGAGGCGAATTTGTAGCATCAGCATTGATGATAGTAAGTTCTTACTTCATTATTAATGCAATGTTACCAGCAACGTGGGAAAATGATACAACAATTTACCACTCATTAGGAGTTTGGGTTGCAACATTAACAGGTTTAGCTGCAGGATATATTATAGGAAAAGTTACAGAATATTATACAGGAACAGGCTCACGTCCAGTTTGGTCAATAGTAAATAAATCAAGAACAGGAGCAGCAACAAACATTATAGGAGGCTTAGAAGTCGGAATGAAATCAACCGCAATTCCTATAATAGTAATTGGAGCAGCAATTATTGGTTCGTATAGTGCTGCTGGTTTATATGGTATTGCTATAGCCGCCGTAGGTATGCTAGCAAATACAGGAATTCAATTAGCTATTGATGCTTACGGTCCAATTGCCGATAATGCAGGAGGTATTGCAGAAATGTCAGAATTAGAACCAGAAGTAAGAGAACGAACAGATAAATTAGATGCCGTAGGAAATACTACAGCCGCAATAGGAAAAGGCTTTGCTATTGGTTCAGCTGCTTTAACAGCACTAGCATTATTTGCAGCATTTATGCAACAAGCAAACGTTAATGTAATTGATTTATCAGAACCATTAATTATAGCAGGATTATTCTTTGGCTCAATGTTACCTATGTTATTTTCTGGTTTAGCAATGGGAGCTGTTGGTCGTGCTGCATCAAAAATGATTGATGAAGTAAGAAGACAGTTTGACACAATCCCTGCATTAAAAGCTGCTTTAGCTGTATTTAAGAAGTACGACGGAGATTTAACAAATATTTCTGAAGAAGATGCAAAAACTTTAGCTGATGCTGATGGAGCTGCTGAATATGATAAATGTGTTGAGATATCAACAAAATCATCTTTAAGAGAAATGGTTTTACCAGGTCTTTTAGCTTTAATTGTTCCAGCCTTTGTAGGATTTGTTGGTGGAGCCGAAATGTTAGGTGGAGTTTTAGCAGGAGTTACTGCAACTGGTGTGTTAATGGCTATTTTTCAGTCAAATGCTGGTGGTGCATGGGATAATGCTAAGAAAATGGTTGAAGAAGGTGTTGAATTTGATGATGTAAACTACGGAAAAGGTTCTGATATTCATAAGGCTGCCGTTGTTGGCGATACTGTTGGAGATCCTTTAAAAGACACTTCAGGACCATCACTAAATATTCTTGTGAAGTTAATGTCAATTGTTGCTTTAGTTATTGCACCAAGTATTGCATTAGAAATTCCAGAAGATAAAGCAGACAATGGTAATAATACTATTGAAATAGAAAATAGTGCTGAGAATAATACCTCAGATGATGATGGTACTCTTGCTTATTTTTCAGATTTTATAAAGTAGAATAGTTTCTTATTAGAAATGAAAAAAGGTCAGTCTGTAAGTTTTACAGATTGACCTTTTTCTTTTTTAGTAAACATTAAAATTATAAATTTCTCATTGCCTGTCGTAGGTATTTTCACCTGCGACCGATACGCTAATAATTGCAAAATACGTTTTAAAATATTGAATTTTAAAAATACAGAAGTGATGTAGCGAAATGGGTTTCAGCTGAAAACACCTGAAACAGGCAAGGATTTCTACTTAATTCCCAATTCAGCCTCTAATAATTTTGAAACATCATCAGATTCGTCAAAATAGAGTAAGTTTTTAACATCTAAAATATATTTATAACCATTCTTTTTGGCAATAGTTTTTAGAGCTTTAGTAAATTTATCATTAATAGGTCCGTATAGTTCGTTTTGCTTTTTTATTAATGCCTCCTGACCCGAAACTTGAAATTTCTGAAATCTTTCTTCAATAGATTTTAATTCATCAATTTTATTTTTCTTAATAAATTCATCCATCCCAGCTTCACCATCTTTAAATTCTTTTAGCTTTTTATTATACTCATCTTGCATTTTCTGAGCCTCGGCTTGTAACGATTCTGAAAATATTTTTATTATAGAATCTGCCTCGGTAACTTCCTTCATTTTTTTGTAAACAGTAGTTGCATCAACATGTCCTATTTTAGTTTTTTGAGCATGAATAAGGGTTGTAGTTAGAAGTAATGCTGGAATTAATAGTAATAATCTGATTTTCATAATAAATATAATTTAGTGATTAATTGCACAAATATAGTTTTATTTTTTTAATTACAGACTTCGTCTGTTTTATTATTTTTGCTCATCTATATAGCTATGTTTTAACGACTTATCACACTGTGCGATATAATTGGACGTATTTAGACGTAACTCGCTGATTTACACTGACAAGTTGTTAGAAATTGTCCAAAAATAAATATCAAAACAGACGAAGTCTGAATTATAACTTAAAATATAGCTCTTAAACTAAAGCCTCCGTTATGTATAATTTTATTGTCAGAGCTTTTTCTTCCTGAGTAATTTACGCCTAGCTGCAGGTTTCTTGATATTGCTTTGTCCCAGCCAATTGTAAATATATAATTTTTACCATTATTGAGAGCTTCTAGCATTTCGTAAGATGAAAATGTATTTGTTTCGCCTGTAAAGTTGGCGTTAATAAATTTGAATTCGCTACTTAAACGTCCTTTGTTTGAAATACTGTAATTAATATTAAACCCAGCTTCTAAAATTGTTATTTCATCATTATTAGTAATATTTATTTTATTTGAGTACCTTGTAAATACTTTAGATTGAATATTTTTATCAACTTTAATAATTGTTTTTAGTTTTTGCTCGTTGTAAGTTATTTTATAATTATTATTTTCAAAAAACTCGGAGTTAAAATGCTTTTCGCCTATTTTATATTCAGCATTAACTTTAAAGTTTTTAAAATTTCGCTGAATTATTATTGAGTTATATGCTAAAAGTTTAGTATCAATACCATTTACAAGAAGAATTCTATTTTGAGAAAATCGGTAATTATATTCAATTAAATATTTTCTGTTAAATGAAGAGTATCTAAGAGTATTTCGGATATTAGAATTATCGGTAATTAAATTTGTCGACTCCCAAAAAACATTAATTCCTGTAAAAGAATTGCTGTTTTTTTTATTTAGCGAAATTGTTGAAGTATTTGAAATAGCCGAAATTAGTCTGTTAAATTTTGTAGAGTCGTTAAAAATATTTTTAAATTTTAGATTTAATGTTTGTATAAAATTTGTACTAAAAACATCTTCATAATCTTCAGATAGTAAGGCTATTCTTATGTAAGTTGCTTCATCTTGAAATTCTGCCTTAACAAATTCATTTAATTCTTTAAGTCCATTCTCATTAAAATCTTGCCAAGTAAAATAGCCCATGCCTGGTTGAACTTCAATATAAGTAAATTCTTTTTTTGCCTCACGACCTGTGCCGTATTCTATTGTGGTAGATGTGTTTGCGAAATTGTTAAATAAACGAGCAGTGTAATTTACTTTACCCACAGATGATTTTTCATTTTCAGCATCAATAATTTTAAATGATGAATATTTTAGGTTTCGGTAGGTAAAAGAAACGTTAAATATGCTTTTTGAGTTTTTGTTTAAATTTAACTTTACAGTGTAATTGTCTGATTTAGAAGCGTAATTAAGTTGCACAGAGTCTGAGGCAAAGTCTTCTCTTAAATTATATAGAAAAGAAAAATAGTTAGTTTTATTATATTTAAAGTTAAGAAAACTCTCTAATGAATTGTATCTAAAACTGTTGTTGGACAAGATGTTTTCATCATTAAAAATAAATATATTTCGTTCTCCTTGGTCTGTTATTCCAAAGTCTATTTTCTTTATGTTTCGTGTTATTCCTATTTTATATCTCAGGAAATCTGTATTGTAGGCAGTGTCAGTAGAAATCATTCTGCTTGCATTTGCAAAATATTTATACTTTTCTGAAGATTTTTTTATACTAAAGTTATTTCTATTCGCCTTACTTATTTGGCTATTATAACTATCAAAAGTATAATTAATTTTTAATGTGTTTTTAAGAATAAGCTTAAACCCTAAAGTTGTAAAAAGCTCTTGATTAAATTCTGTTGTTTCAGTAATATTCCAGTCCCTGTTGAATTCTACATCCCTATATGGCTCAAAAGCATTAAATTTATTGTTGTTAAATGTGATATTAGCTAATAATTCAACATTTAATATAGATGTGTCATTTGTTTGTAGTTTTTGACTAAAATCTAGCCTTGCAGCATATCCCGAATTATCATTATCATTTAAGTTCGAAAAAGTATTCAAATCGTTGTTTGTATAAGCAACCTCTCCTGAAACAATGGTTTTCTTATTATTATATTCTCCCCCAATAGTAATCATTTGCTTTTTTTTAGGGCTAATAATTAGCTTAACTGGCTCATATTCTCCTTGCAAAACTCCATTAATGGGAGCAAGCCATTTATATATTCGCCCATTAGTTGAATTTATTTCTCTTATATAATTGCCATTTCCTGTACCAACATTTGTAAAACCTAGAGTATATTTTGCATTCTCAGGGTTTGTGCTATAAACAAATATGTTCTCATAAATAGTTATATTTACTGTAGTATCAATTCTTTTATACAATATTATATCCGAGTTAAATGTGTCAGTAAAAGCTACATTATCTACAAAAGCATTATTAATATTATCACCCAAACCATTTAAAAATGATTTATCGTTAGCGGAAAGTTCTTGTAATAGACTTTGGTTTTTGGAGTCGCTTTCGGATATTAAATTAAGAAAAAGACTTGAATTTTTAAACTTATATTCATTTGTTGAAGTGGCTATATATCTTGTGAAATTCATATCCGAATATTCAAATTCAATAGTAATTCTGCTATCCTTCGTAATTTGATTTTGTACTGTAAAACTTATTTCGGCAGTATTATAATTTATAGTATAATCAAAGTCAGTACCTCGTGTTAATAATTTTCCCTCAAGATAAACTTTCTCAGTACCCGATAAAATTATTATATATGTTTCATTATTAGCACCTTTCAGTCTGTAAGGTCCTTGGTTTCCTTCTTCGCCATTAATAAGCATTTTATTATACTTTCCTTTTGTAATGGCTGTGTTTATATTTGTGCTAAATATTACTGTATCGTTTTTATTTACAGTAGTTTCAATACTAAGTCCTTTTACTTTTTTGTTTAGTTTTGCAAAATATCCCTTGGGCGGATGTATATTATAATCGCCAGCAATTAGTTTAGAGTTTTTAGATGAAATTTGTATAAATACCTTATCAAATTCTCTTAAATTTTGCGAACTTCCATCGGCTTGCACAGGAATATTATTATCGGAAACAGTCGCTAGTATATCTATTTCAGGAGACAATTTTCCTGATAATTGCAAATTAAAATCGGAGCTTAAAGAAGCATCTCTATTGTTTCCGACTGTAATTCCTCTTGCCATACTACCGCTTTTTGATAATTTGCTTGTTGTAAAGAAATTGTTGGATTCATTTGTTGTTACAGCATATAGCTCTTTCTTCTTGCCAGGTAATTTAGTGTAATTTTTGGGACTTAATTTATGATAAATACTATCGGGCATTTTAAAATCAAAAACTCTATATTTTATGTGAATAGATTTTGGCAGTGGCGTTTTTAATATTAATGTCGATTTATTATAAACTACTTTATAATTTGAAAATGGCTTATTGTTGCTATATATTTGAAATGAATTAGGAATAGTACTGAGGCTATCAAAAATTATGGTATCATTTGTAATTAATAAAGTTTTTTCGCGTAAAAAGCTATTACTCTGAGTATATGCAGTGCTATAAGATATTACAAAAAGTAGTATGAAAAGTAAATTTTTCAAAATAAAAAAATAAGAGGTTTACTTGTAAACGAAAAAAACGAAAATAATTACTAATATTGCAAAACAAATAAAACAAATAACAATTTGAATAGCAAAAAAACAATATTGATATTTATAGACTGGTTTTTGCCAGCTTATAAGGCAGGAGGTCCAGTACGGTCTGTCGCAAATATAGTTGAACGGTTAAATTATAAATTTAATTTTTTAATTGTAACCTCCGATCGTGATTTAGGCGACAACGCTCCTTATAATAATATTAAAACAGATATTTGGCTTGAAAAAAAGAAATATAAAATAATTTATTTAAGTCCTAAAAAGCAAAATTACAAATTTATTAAGAATATAATAGAGCAAACAAATTTTGATTCGGCTTATTTTAATAGTTTATTTTCGTTTAAATTTACCCTATTACCGCTTTTTTTAGTTAGAAAGAAGAAAAAAGATGCAAAAATAATTCTTGCAGTTAGGGGAATGCTGGGAGATAGTTCTCTAGAAATAAAAAATAAAAAGAAATATGTGTTTTTAAAAGTAACTTCTTTTTTTAATTTTTTTAGAAGAATAACTTGGCACGCAACAAATAATACAGAGATAGAAAATATAAAGGATAAGATTTCTCCTAAATCAAAAATTATTTTAGCTAAAAATATTTCTTCAAAGCCTGGTGTTTATGGAGCTAAAGAAATAACAGATACTATTAGAATTACAAATATATCCAGAATTGCAAGTATAAAAAACATCCATTTTGCTATTGAAGTCTTAAAAGAAGTAAAAATAACGAAACATATAATTTTTGATATTTATGGACCCAAAGAAGACGAAGATTATTATAATAAGTGCCTTAAATTAAGTAAGGAAGTGCCTGATAATATAAATGTTATTTTTAAAGGAACTCTTAATCATGACAAAGTAAATGAAGTTTTAAATAAATATCATTTTTTCTTTTTCCCAACCTTACATGAGAATTTTGGACATGTAATTTTTGAAGCATTTTCTGCTGGCTTACCTGTTATTATTAGTAAAAACACACCTTGGCAAAATTTAAAAGAAAAAAATATAGGTTTTGATATAGATTTATCAAATAAAAATGAATTTATAGAAACTATAGAAAAATTAAGCAATATTTCACAAGAAGGATATGATTTAATGTCTCGTAAAAGCCATGAATTTGCTACTAAATTCAGTTCCGACGAGACAATAACTAATAATACAATTAAGCTATTCGAATAATGAATGTTAAAACAGATTTAAGTAAATTTAATAACTCTTGGTACAAGCCTGGCAAGAATGTGTTAGTTAGAATGTTATGGTATTTCACTAATGCCTTTTTCTTTATTAATCCATTAAACCCAATAAACTCTATAAGAATATTTCTACTAAAAATATTTGGAGCAAAATTGGGGAAAGGCGTGGTTATAAAGCCAGCTGTAAATATTAAATATCCGTGGAAATTAGAAATTGGTGATAATACTTGGATTGGCGAAAAAGTTTGGATTGATAATTTAGATTTCATCAAAATAGGAAATAATGTAAGTATATCGCAAGGAGCAATGTTACTTTGTGGAAACCATAATTATAAAAAATCAACATTTGATTTAATAACAGAGGAAATAATTATAGAAGACGGTGCTTGGATTGGTGCATATAGCATTGTTACACCAGGAACTATCTGTAAATCCCATTCTGTTTTGGCAGTAAATTCTGTTTCAGGTAAAGTTTTAGAAGAATATACTATTTACAAAGGAAACCCAGCAGTTGAAATACGAAAAAGGAAAATTAACGAGTAATGAAAATATCAATAATTACAGCAACATTCAATTGCGAAGACACAATAAAAGACTGTATTAATTCAGTAATATCACAACAGTATGATAATATAGAACACATTATTATTGATGGAGTATCAACCGATAACACCTTAAATATTGTAAATTCATTTTCTAACAAAATAGCAAAGGTAATTAGCGAACCTGATAGTGGAATATATGATGCCCTAAATAAAGGAATAGCCAACGCAACTGGCGATATAATTGGCTTGTTGCATGCCGATGATATTTTTAATGACAACAATATAATTACTGAGATTGCAAAATTTTTCACTCAAAATAATACCGATTCTGTTTATGGCGATTTGCAATATGTTGCAAAAACTGATACTTCAAAAGTTATAAGATACTGGAAATCGGGAGAGTTCAATTTAGGGAAATTAAAAAAAGGCTGGATGCCACCACATCCAACTTTCTTTGTGAAAAAAGATATATATAATAAATACGGAAATTTTGATACTTCTTTTAAAATAGCCGCTGATTATGATTTGATATTACGATTTTTAGGGGTAAATGGAGTTTCAACAACATATTTGCCACAAATAATTACTAAAATGCGAGTAGGAGGTGAAAGCAATAAAAGCTTGAAAAACATTCTACTTAAAATGAAAGAAGACCATAAAGCTCTTAAAAAAAACAAAATTGGAGGAGTTTTTACAATTTTGTTTAAAAATATTTCAAAAATACCACAGCTATTTAAACACTAAATAGTAGTTTTGCAAAAAAACAAGTTTACAAGAAATGATACCCGAATCTACCGTCCAAAAAATTATAGAAGCAGCAAATGTTGTAGAAGTTATTCAAGATTTTGTTTCGCTTAAAAGAGCTGGTGTCAATTATAAAGGAAATTGCCCATTTCACGACGAAAAAACGCCTTCTTTTGTAGTTTCGCCTGCCAAAGGTATATATAAATGCTTTGGATGTGGAGCTGCCGGAAACTCTGTTAAATTCATAATGGAGCATGAGAAGTTTTCTTTTGTTGAGGCTTTAAAATACCTTGGTAAAAAATACCATATTGAAATAGAAGAAAAGGTATTAACCCAAGAAGAGGCTGTCGAAAAAAAAGAAAGAGAAAGCTTATTAATTGTAAACGAATACGCAAAAAAATATTTTGTAAATCAGTTACTTCATACACAAGAAGGAAAAACAGTTGGTCTTAGTTATTATACAGAGCGTGGCTTTTCCGAAGAAATTATTAATAAATTTGAATTAGGCTGGAGTCCAAAACAAAGAGATGCTTTAACCAAAGACTCTGAAAAAAGAGGCTATAAGCTAAAGTTTTTAGAAATAACAGGACTTACTATAACAAAACAAGAAACAAATTATAGTTTTGATCGGTTTGCCGAAAGAATAATGTTTCCTATTCATTCGTTAGCAGGGAAAATTATTGGTTTTGGAGGACGAACTTTAAAGGCTGATAAAAAGATTGCTAAATATTTAAACTCTCCAGAATCTGAAGTTTATAATAAATCAAGGATTTTATATGGTCTTTATTTTGCCAAAAATGCAATAGTAAAGTTGAATAAATGCTATATGGTTGAAGGCTATACAGATGTGATTTCCATGTATCAATCTGGAGTACAGAATGTTGTAGCTTCGTCGGGAACGTCTTTAACCGAAAGCCAAATTAGGCTAGTAAGAAAATTTACCGAAAATCTAACTATAATTTACGATGGCGATTTTGCTGGAATAAAAGCATCATTGCGTGGTATTGATATGGTTCTTGCCGAAGGGATGAATGTAAAAATAGTTCTTTTGCCTGACGGTGAAGATCCTGATTCATATTCAAAAAAAATGAAATTTGACGAATTTCAAAAATATATTGATGAAAACGAGCAGGACTTTATTAAATTTAAAACAAAACTCTTAATTGAAGATGCACAAGACGATCCTGTAAAAAAAGCTACTCATATCTCTGATATTGTAAAATCAATTTCAGTAATTGATAACATGATATTGCGAGCTGAGTATATTAAAGAATGTAGTAGTATTCTTAAAATTAGGGAAGAAGTTTTATATGCTGAAGTAAAGAAAAGAGCAAGTAATAAATTTGCTAATAAGCCCGCTTATTCTAACAGGCAGAGTAATCAGAATTCATTTAATAAGCCATCAGAAAACGCTAATACAGCTAAAAAAGTTGTAAATGTTCCTATTGAGCGAGATGTAATTTATTATATGCTTAATTATGGCGATAATATTGTATATGAAGACGCCGAGACCAATGAAAAACAGACAGTAGGGGAGTATATTGTAGCACATATTACCAATGATGAGTTAATATTTAAAAACATAACCTACAATGCAATTTTTGAAGAATATTCTAAAATGCTTTCAAACTCAATTATGCCCAAGGCTGCTCATTTTATTTCGCATGTTAAAAACGATATAAGTACAGCTGCAACCGATATAATAAGCCCTGAGCAGGAACTTAGTAAAATTTGGACAAAAAACGGTGCAACTGTAACAACTATAGAAAATCAAATAGCCGAAATAGTTCCTGACATTGTAGATAAATTTAAACTTAAAAATGTACAATTCAAATTAGTACAAATTTTAGAAGAAATAAAAAATATCCCTTTTGATGCTGATGGTCAAGAACTAATTCAGCTATTAGATGAGTACAAAACTTATGATGAATACAAAATCGCCCTTACAAAGCAAATTGATAAATCGGCTCTATTATAAATTTGCTGTTACTTGATATTTCATAAAAATATGAATGTCAACATCTTGGAATATAGTTTCTTTTGTTACAACCTCTGTTCTAAGTTTGTATGTTGAGGCTTTTACATAAGTGTCAAGATTTTCTTCTGTAACATCTAACTCTAAAGTTGTGGCATCAGAGTCAATATTTGTTTTGCTTGCCAATAATATTTCATCAGTATCATTTGTTGAAATATACAGGTGTATTTCTTTTAAAAAACTAAATGTTTTACCAGTAGGCGATGTTATTGTTCCTGTTAATTCTTTTAGAAGAATGTTTTTAACTAAATCAACTTTTGTTCCATTCTTCTCAAACTCGTTTTCAGAGTCTGTTGTTATGTCTGGTGTTGGAATATCAAACGGTAATTGAAAAGGAACAAGAGTTTTCTCAATCGTAATGTCAGCTTCGTTAGTTAGGTCAAAAGTTAATAATTCATCAACTCTATCGCATGATATTGACGAAATCATTATTACGAATAATAGAATAGGCAATAATTTAAAGTTCTTCATAGTTAATTGTTTTTAAATAAATAAAAGTAGGAGTTTTTTTGATTATGTAAATATACAGTTTTTTAAGGAGAAAAAGTTTCTGTATATAAAAAAAACACCCCACAATTAATTGCAAGGTGTCTAATCAATAACCATGAAAAGTGGGCCAGCAGGGACTCGAACCCCAGACCCCCTGATTATGAGTCAGGTGCTCTAACCAGCTGAGCTACTAGCCCTCACTTTTACAAGCGTTGGCAAAAGTATAAATATTTTTTTAAATGAAAAGGAAAATCTGTTATTTTTTTTTATTTTTTATTGAAACTTTCCATTTTGTTATCATAATTAAGGAAATATGTCCCTTTTTTTAGTTTCGAGACATCAACTTTATTTGATGTACCTCTTTTTATTAAAGAACCGTAATAATTATAAATTTCATATTTTGTTTTTGTCGAAAATATAATTTCTTTGGATGCCTCTCTTCCGTTTCCAGGAGTAAAAGTAACTGCTGGCATTAAACTTAAAAATTTTGCTTCGGCAGAATATTTTGCTCTTTTACTATAGTCTGTTTGTTTTACTCTAAATTTATTTATTCCAGAATGAAAATAAACCTTTTTAGAATAAATGTTTTTTTCAGAAGTTCCTTTTCCATCAACTTTACCAATATTAATCCATTTATTCCATCTAAATTCTTGAATAATAAAAGGTATTTTACCTTTTTCACCAGTTGTAGCCCACCTTAAAATACCTGTTTTGTCAACGGTAATATATTGAAGCATGTAAGTACTTTTGGGTTTTAATACTTCAGGATTTAATATTTTAGGTGAGCAACCGTCTTTATGTGTTATATCAACAGAAACTTTATCTCCTAATTTCAAATTAAAAGAGGAGAAATCAATTTCAAAGGCACTCGAATTAATTTCGTCGGTGGTAATTTGCCCATTTACTTTTACTTCCGATACACAAAAACCAATTCCCGAAGACGAAAACGGGTTCATAATGTATAAATTTTCACCACGGTATATGCCTTCAACATGTATTTGTGCCGAAAATGCTGTAATATTAAATGTAATGCTTAACAAAAAAGCAAAAGTTACCTTGACGATAGTATTGTTAATTTTTTTAAATAATAACATAATCATATATATATTGCAAATATACTTTAGAACTAAGTAATAACAAAATTCAAAAATAAAAAAATGTTTTTGACTAACTAAAATGTTTTTCTATTAAATTTAATAATTCATCAACTGCGTTTTTTTCAGAAATATTCCTTTTTATTACTTCTTTCCCTTTAAATAAATCAATTTTTCCATATCCCGAACCTACGTAGCCATAATCAGCATCAGCCATTTCGCCAGGACCATTTACAATACAGCCCATTATTCCTATTTTAAGTCCTACTAAATGCGATGTTCTTGATTTTATCTTGGCTGTTGCTTCTTCTAAATCAAAAAGTGTTCGTCCGCACGACGGGCACGAAATATATTCTGTTTTACTTATTCTTGCTCGGCATGCTTGTAATATTGAAAAAGAAGTATCTACTTGTTTCTCAATATCTTCTTTCGATGATTTTATGAAAATGCCATTCCCAAAACCATCTATAAATAATGGTCCTGTAGCTGCTGACGATTCTACTAAAAATTTATCATTAATAAAACTGTTTTCTGCTTTTATTATTATAGGATTTTTAATTTCTTTTTCAAGAAATTGATAAAACACACTTCTACCGTGATGTACTGGACTTTCATTTTGTGTTGTATTTAAAATATATACAACCGTATTATCATTTTTTAGCTCATTATTTTTTAAGTTCGATAATAAAGACTCATCTATTTCAATAAAATTTAACTCCTTGTTTTTTATCGAAGAATTTATATAACTTTTATAATTAAATAGGGGATATGTATTTTCTTCTTGCTTATAATTTTGAATATCTAAAATTAGTCCAATGCCTTTGTAATTAACATTATCTGTTTTTTTTTCAACAAAAATATAATCAGGAATAAGAGTTTTGCTTATCTCTAAATTTAGTCCCTCTTTTGTTTTAATAGATGAAAAATCAGAAATAACTGCTGCATGATTATCTCCTCCTATATTTTTAACAGCAAAGGTTTCCCTTTTAATATATTCAAAAAGTCCTAAATTAAGTTGACTATAATCAAAATTTGTATTATTTCCGTTTGCAAACTTTAAATTTGCTAGTAGATTAGCAACTGGTAGCTCTTTTTCGGGAGCTTCTGTTAACGAAACTCTAATTGTGTCGCCAATTCCATCGGCTAATAATGATGAAATTCCTACGGCTGATTTTATACGACCTTCACTTTCACTACCGGCTTCAGTAACGCCTAAGTGAATTGGAAAACTCATCCCTTCATTATTCATAGTATCAACAAGCAGTCGTGTAGCATGAATCATTATTATAGGATTACTTGCTTTCATCGAAATAACAACTTGGCTAAAATTTTCTTCAACACAAATTCTTAAAAACTCCATTGTTGACTCAACCATTCCTAAGGGAGTATCGCCATATTTGCTCATTATTCGATCTGATAATGAGCCATGGTTTGTACCAATTCTTATAGCAGTATTGTTTTTTTTACAAGTATAAAGTAGTGGTACAAATTTATCTTTTATTTTGGATGCTTCTATTTTATATTCTTCATCAGTATATTCGTAGCTCGATAATCGCTTTTTATCGGTATAATTGCCAGGGTTTATTCTAACTTTATCAATTATTTCTGCTGAAATCTCTGCTGCTTTTGGGCTAAAGTGAATATCGGCAATTAATGGTATTTTATAACCTTTATTTTGAAGTGATTTTTTTATTTTAGCAAAATTTTCAGCATCTTTTATTGTAGGTGCTGTTATACGAACATATTCAGATCCTGCTTTATATAAAGTAATGGTTTGCTCTACAGTAGCCTCAGTATCTATGGTTTTTGTATTTGTCATAGACTGAATACGCACAGGATTATTGCCCCCAAGTGGAGTTGAAGCAATATTTACTTCTATCGTTTTTCTTCTTTTATATTTTAATAAATTAGAGCAGTACATTGTTTATTTTTTTGTAAAAGTAATTTTTTTTTTCAACCTTACCGTTTATACTATAATTATTTTATAGAAATTTATATATTTACAACATATAGTGTAAAAATTGAACAATTTAAATAAGAATTATTCAAAAAAGGAGTTATATTAAAAAACAAAATATAAACTATGTCATTAAAAATAATAAACGTTACAAAAAAATATGGTCAGCAAAAAGCTCTCGATAATGTGAGCTTTGAAATAAAATCTGGCGAAGTTGTAGGTTTTCTTGGTCCCAATGGTGCAGGAAAATCCACTATGATGAAAATAATTACAGGTTTTATAAATTTAGATGAAGGCGATGTAATTGTAAACGAAAAAAGTATAAAAAATAATTTAACAGAAATTCAAGAACAAATAGGATATTTACCCGAACATAATCCTTTATATAAGGATATGTATGTAAGAGAGTATCTGGGGTTTATTGCAAAAATATTTAAAACTGAAGGAAGTATAAAAAAGAATGTTGATGATATTATTGAATTAACAGGACTTTCACTTGAAAAGAATAAAAAAATAAAAGCACTATCAAAAGGCTATCAACAAAGGGTAGGCTTGGCTGCTGCACTTATTCACGAACCTGATGTTTTAATACTTGACGAACCTACAACAGGTCTTGACCCAAACCAGATACTTGAAATTAGAAATTTAATAACTAAAGTAGGAAAAGAAAAAACAGTAATGCTTTCAACACATATTATGCAAGAGGTTGAGGCTATTTGCGATAGAGTAATTATTATAGATAAAGGAAAAATTGTAGCCGATAAAACTATAAGTAAAATACAAGATTTAAGTGCCGAAAATAAAAATACAATTGTTTTAGAGTTACAAGAAATCACAAGCATTGAGACTTTAGAAAAAATTTATGGAGTATTAAAGGTTGTTAATATTAATGAGCATACATGGGCAATTGAAACGTCAAAGGAAAAGGACATAAGACCAGATATTTTTAAATTTGCTACTGAAAATAATCTAGTAATTTTATCAATGCAACAAAAAGAAAAAAATATTGAAGATATTTTCAGAGAGCTTACAAATAACAAATAGGTTTAACTTATTGTCAGTCATTCGTATGAGTCTGTGATTTATAAATACCAAGGTAATTTAATATTTATTTTTATAGCTGTTTTTTTGCATATTAAAAATTAATAAATTACGTTTGCCCTGCGGTGGAAAATTTGATTGATTGCAACCACAATAAAAAAAGCTAAAGCAATATTTTAACTTCCCGCCTATATTTAAAATTAATAAAAAAAGTATTATGTCGTATTTATTTACATCAGAATCGGTGTCGGAAGGACATCCAGATAAAGTAGCAGACCAAATTTCGGACGCTATATTAGACGAATTTTTAAAACAAGATAAAGAATCAAAGGTTGCCTGCGAAACTCTTGTTACAACAGGACTTGCAGTAGTCAGTGGCGAAGTAAAATCAG
Organism: Bacteroidales bacterium; assembly: GCA_029934705.1. GTDB lineage: Bacteria > Bacteroidota > Bacteroidia > Bacteroidales > JAADGE01 > DZBS01. Next base: position 29,623 of record JAOZLS010000005.1, read on the forward strand.
AAGGTTGGGTCGATGTTCAAACAATTACTCGAGAGGTAATTAAAGAAATTGGTTATAATAAAGCAGCCTATAAATTTGATGGAGATTCTTGCGGAGTAATTTCTGCAATTCACGAACAGTCAGCCGATATTAACCAGGGAGTAGTTAGAGAAACCGAAGAGGAACAAGGTGCAGGAGACCAAGGAATGATGTTTGGTTATGCAGTAAACCATACCAAAAGTTTTATGCCAATTCCATTAGAATTATCTCATATAATTCTTAAAAAGATGTCGGATATAAGGCGTGAAGGTGAAAAAATGACTTATTTACGTCCCGATTCAAAATCGCAAGTTACAGTTGAGTATGATGAAAATAATAATCCCCTAAGAATTGATACAATTGTTGTATCTACTCAGCACGATGATTTTGTTCAACCTGAAACAGGTAAATCTCAAAAAGAAGCGGATGACGAAATGTTAGCCAAAATTTTTAATGATGTAAAAGAAATTCTTATTCCTGAGGTTGTTAAAAATTTACCAAAAAATCTTCAAAATCTTTTCAATAATGATTTTAGACTTCTTGTTAATCCAACAGGGAAATTCGTAATTGGCGGACCTCATGGTGATACAGGCTTAACAGGAAGAAAAATTATTGTTGACACCTACGGAGGAAAAGGTGCACACGGTGGAGGCGCTTTCTCAGGAAAAGACTCTTCAAAAGTTGACCGCTCAGCAGCTTATGCAGCACGTCATGCAGCTAAAAATCTTGTAGC
>JAOZLS010000005.1:30473-38657 GCA_029934705.1 Bacteroidales bacterium
GCATCTTACGGACACATGGGTCGAACTCCTTATACACAGAAAGTTAAGTTTGGACATAATGGTAATGGCGAAGAAAAAGAAGTACAATTTTTTGGCTGGGAAAAATTAGATTATGTTGATAAAATAAAACAAGCATTTAATATATAGCTTGATAAAGTTTAAAAAATGTCATTTTACCCCTAAATCCCCTAAAGGGGACTTTTAGAACTTACTATGTTTCAATGGCTAAAACTACCGTTTTACATCTTTAGGGTGGGGAAGTGTTGAAATACAGTAAGTTCGATTTTTAGGAGTGAACTCAAATAACAAATATTAAAAGTATGGCTAAAGTAGCATTTATTACAGGTATTACAGGGCAAGATGGAGCTTATCTTGCAGAGTTTCTACTAAAAAAAGGATATGTTGTTCATGGATTAAAAAGAAGAAGTTCTCTTTTTAATACAGATAGAATAGACCATTTATATTTAGACCCTCATGTGGAAAATAGAAATTTTGTTCTTCATTATGGCGACCTTACAGACTCAACCAATTTAATAGGTTTAGTACAAAAAATACAGCCCGACGAAATTTATAACCTTGCAGCAATGAGTCATGTGCAAGTTAGTTTTGAAACACCTGAATATACTGCAAATGCCGATGGTATAGGAACTCTTCGTATATTAGAAGCAGTGAGATTACTAGGTCTTACAAAAAAAACAAAAGTATATCAAGCATCAACTAGCGAGCTTTTTGGCTTAGTTCAAGAAGTTCCACAGTCGGAAAAAACGCCATTTTACCCACGCTCTCCTTATGGTGTAGCAAAGCTCTATGGCTACTGGATTACAGTAAATTATCGCGAAGCTTACGATATGTTTGCTTGTAACGGTATATTATTTAATCACGAATCGCCAATTAGAGGCGAAACCTTTGTTACACGTAAAATAACTCGTGCTGTTTCTCGCATAGCTTTAGGAATGCAAGATAAATTCTATATAGGAAATCTTTCTTCTAAAAGAGACTGGGGACATGCAAAAGACTTTGTTAGAGCAATGTACCTTATGATGCAGCAAGATAAACCCGAAGATTTTGTTATTGCTACAGGAATAACTACCACAGTAAGAGATTTTATAAAGTTTAGTTTTAGCGAAGTTGGTATTACTGTGAAATTTGAAGGCGAGGGCGAAAAAGAAAAAGGTTTTATAGAGAGCATCGAAGGTGAATTTGTTAAGAATATTAAGGTAGGGCAATGTGTAGTAGAAGTTGATTCTAGGTATTTTAGACCTACCGAAGTTGAATTATTAATAGGAGATGCTACTAAAGCAAAAGAAAAATTAGGCTGGATTCCAGAGTTTTCACTCAACGACCTTATTAAAGATATGATTGAAAGCGATTTAAAGCTTATGAGAAAAGATAAATTTCTTAAAGATGAAGGTTATAGTACTTTAAATTATTTTGAGTAAAGAAAATTTGATTTGAAATATGAGAAACAACCTGTTAGATGCATTTCGCTATCTAACAGGTTGTTTTTACTTTTAGCCTTTTATACAATTTTGATGTTAATTTGGTATTATCCCTCTATCATATTTTACACTCAGCTTATTAATAATTCCAATCAACGATTCAGATTCTTTTCTTTCTTGAGAAAAATAAATTCTGCTATTTCCTTTTAGTGAGTTGTAGTATTCAAACTCTTGTTTTTCTCTGTTTAATATTACTTGTAAAATATTATCGGCTTTGGTATTTTCGCCAAGTTCGTAGTATAAATCGGCAATTTCTAGTGCTGTATATTTAAAAGGTAATTTGCTTTCGGGTAAAATCTCAATAATTTTATCTAATACGCTAATTGTCTTCTGAATTTTGCTTTTCGTGTATAAATTTTTAGCTAATAACAGAAAAGTACCTCTAATATCCATAATTCTTATAACACGTCTGTTAAAATTATCTATCAATACATCATCTTCATTCATTCTTCCCCACGAAAATTTATTCATAAGATTTTCGTATAAAATATCAGTATTCATTGATGCAACATCTGTTGAAGTATTTTCAAAAGGAACTAGTCTGTATGCAAAGCCTTCGAGCCTAAAATAATTCTCAAGTCCTAAATAATTATCAGAGCCAACACTTGATGCGAAGTAAACTGGACGTTTCCAGTTGTTTCTTGCAATTATTTCTAAAGCAGCCATTTCATTTTTATAGAAATAGTTTTTATTAATAGTCCATTGAATTTTCTTTTTGAAAAGAGCTTTTTCTTTTTTTGAAAAAACACCTGAATTAACAACATTTGCCGAATCAACAGCTAAACATAGTCTTTTTGATGGAATATAATTTAATTCATCCTCAGTATTTGGTCTTATTTGAGTGTCATCGTCTTCGGATGCCACAAAATCCATTGCATTTTGAAGCGGAAGGTGCGATTTACTAATTCTTTCAAAGAACTTTTTACTTTTAGTAGCTAAACTATCAATATTTACTTTTGAAATATTGTTACCCTCAATAAATTTCTTACTATAAATTCCGTTTAGTAGCGATGCAAATTTTAAGGGTGTTAAATTTTCTTTTGAATTTAAAATTAGCTTATAATCCGATGGCTTATTTTCTGGGAACTTAGAATTTTCAAGTATTTCGAAAAATGTTTCTTTTAAAAAGCCGTATTCTTTTAAAAATATTTCTGGCGAAGCCTTGAATTTTTCATCAATAAAAAATTGAGGATTTTCCATGGCATAAATAGCATCTCTACTGCCTTCGACATAAAGCTTTTTGTCCATTTTAAAAGGAATAGGAGCAGCGTCATAAGTTTGCCGTCTTGCTTGGTCTATATACCAATTTGTTCCTAAAAGACTTAGATTTACCACCTTTATATCAGTTCTATAGCCTTCAACTTCTTGCACGTACCATAAGGGAAATGTATCGTTGTCGCCATAAGTAAATATAATTGCATTTTTTTCGCAGGAGTCTAAATAATTTTTGGCAAAATCACGAGCAGTATATCTGCCTGAGCGATTATGGTCGTCCCAATTTTGCCAGCCCATTAAAATAGGAGTTGATAATCCTATTGCTAATGCAGTATAAGACGCATATTTTGAAGAAAAAAACTTTTTTAGTTTTTCAAAAATAGCTCCAACACTTAAACCAATCCAAATTGAAAAAGCATAAAATGAACCAGCATAAGCATAGTCTCTTTCTCGTGGCTGTTGTGGTGTTTGGTTTAAATATAGAACAATTGCTATTCCTGTAAAAAAGAAAAGTAGCATTATAATTGAAGCATTTTTATTATCTTTTTTAAATGAAAACATAATTCCTATAATTCCTAATATAAGAGGAATTAGAAAATAGGTGTTTCTACTTTCATGGTTTTTAATAGAATCGGGTAAATTGCTTTGTGAACTTAAAAATATAGAGTCGATAAAAGGAATTCCGCTTAGCCAATTTCCATTAATGATACTCTGTCCTTGCTCGTTATTTTGTCTTCCTGCAAAATTCCACATAAGATACCTAAAATACATTTGCCCTATTTGATATTTTGCAAAAAACAAGATATTATTAGCGAAATTAGGTTTTGTTTCGGGCGTATTATCAATGCTTCCCCATATTTTGTACGAAGTTTTATGATGAGCAGCTCTGCTATACATTCTCGGAAATAAAGTCATATCTTCCGATTTGTAAAAATATTTAGGGTTCGATTTATTAATTTCTATATATTTATCATCCTGAGCTATATAAGTATGTCTTGGTTCAGTTACCATATTTCCTACGTCATCAGTTTTAAACTCTGCATCATAGTAAGGTCCCCAAACTAAAGGTCTTGAACCGTATTGTTCTCTGTTTAAGTAGGATAGGAGAGCAAAAATGTTTTCAGGATTATTTTCGTCCATTGGTGGATTTGCTGCCGAACGAATAAATATTACCGCATAAGAAGAGTAGCCAATAAGGATAACAGCTAAAAACAGTACAGCTAAATTCAATATGTATTTTTTGTATTTATGAGTGTAATAAATTGCAGCAATAAGTGCTATTATTGTAAGTAACAAGAAAAAATATAATCCAGAATTATAACTAAATCCAAAGGAATTAACAAAAAGGAGTTCAAATTTTGACGCAATAACAAAATACCCTTGAATAATTCCGTATAGTACAGTAAGTAAAAGAGCCATTGATATTAGGAACGTGTAAATAATGCCTTTTCTGGAAACTTCATACTTCTTAAAATAGTAAACAAATACAATTGCAGGTATTGCCAATAAATTTAGGAGGTGTACTCCAATTGAAAGTCCCATAATAAAAGCAATAAGCACAAGCCAACGGTTGGCGTATTTTTGGTCAGCAACACGTTCCCATTTTAGTATAACCCAAAATACAACAGCCGTAAATAATGACGAAAGAGAATATACTTCGGCTTCAACCGCCGAAAACCAAAATGTGTCGGAAAAAGTATAGGCTAAAGAACCAACAAGTCCACTAGATAATATTGTAAATACTTTTGGAAAAGAATAATCATTGTTCTTGATTAATATTTTTTCAGAAAAATAAGTGATAGTCCAAAAAAGGAACAATATTGTAAACGCACCAGCAACTGCCGATACCATATTTATTGATAAAGCTACTGTTTCAAGATTAGTCGAAAACATTGAAAAAAAGCGAGCAATAAGCATAAATAGGGGAGCTCCAGGAGGATGTCCTACTTCGAGCTTAAATGCCGAGGAAATAAATTCGCCACTATCCCAAAAACTTGTAGAAGGTTCAAGAGTTAAAGTGTAAGTTACAAGGGCAATTATTAATACCGCCCAGCCAATTATGTTGTTGTAAAATTTGTATTTGTTTTCAGTCATTATTTTTATTTATTTGCCATCACGCCTTAAAATAACTAAGACGGTGTGTATAAGTATTTTAAAATCAAGGTATAACGACATGTTTTCTATATAAAAAATATCGTAATTTAATCGTTCAACCATTTCTTCAACATTTTCGGCATAGCCATATTTTACTTGCCCCCATGAGGTTATTCCTGGTTTTACTTTTAATAAGTTTAAATAATGTGGAGCTTTTTCCATTATTTGGTTAATGTAGAATTGCCTTTCGGGTCTAGGACCAACTAAAGACATATCGCCTTTTAATACATTATAAAATTGTGGGATTTCGTCTAATCTAGTTTTTCTCATTAATAAACCAAATTTAGTAATTCTGCTGTCATTGTCAGACGAAAGTTGAGGCCCTTTTTTTTCTGAGCCAATAAACATAGAACGAAATTTATATATATAAAAAGGCATACCATTAATTCCTATTCTTTCTTGTTTGTAAAAAATTGGACCATTAGAGCTAGATTTTACACCAATTGCAGCAAAAATATATAGAGGAGATAAAAATATAAAAGCAAATATAGAAGCAAAAACATCAATTAATCTTTTAACATTTTCGAGCCAAGCAGGAATTAAATTATGAGAAATAATTATTAAGGGAGTGCCTAAAAAACTCGACATTCTTACTTTTCCAACCATTACATCATATATTGCAGGAATAACTTTTGTTATAACATCAACTTTTTGAAGCTCAAGCACAATCTTTTTTATTTCTTTGTGTTCCGAGGATTCCACAGCTAAAATTACTTCTTCAATATCATGTTCTCTTATTATATCAGTTAAATTATTTAAACTTCCCAAATGTGGAATATATTCGCAAAGAGAGTCGTCCTTTTTGTTATATATGTTAATAAAACCTTTAAAAAGGTAGCCATATTTTTCATCTTGGGTTGTAATTTCGTTATATAAATTTAGAGCTTGCCCATTACTTCCTATAAGAAGAGTGTTGAACCCAACTTTACCCTTTTTTATTTTTTTTATTGTAGAAGAAGTAATTATTAACCTAGGAATATAAGTTGCAAAAAACTGCAATACAAATAATACCCAAAAGGAAAAATAGTAGTTTCTGTAATTAAAAACAGTATCGTCGAGTATAATTGTAAAGAAAATTAAAATAACACCTAATAGTGTAATATTGAAAGTTTGTCCTAGTTCTTGTAAGCGAGATTTTCTATATATTTTACGATAACTTCCTGAAACATAGTGGAGCATTAACCAAAAAAGGGGAATAACAATTAAACTGGCAAAAAAGTATAAATTAAATTCTATAGAAATATGGTAACCATAGTTTGCAGACTCTATAAATACTTTTCGGAAATTATAAAATAAGAACCAAGCAAAAACTGCTGCAAAATAATCTGATAACAAATATTTTAGAGTTTGTAATCTTCTATTCATAAACTTGGTTTTGTTTGCGTTAATATTTAACTTTTGCTTAATAGAATTACAAAAATAATATCTATTTTATACTAAACGCATAAAAATAAAATTGATTGTTGAAAAACACATTAAAAATTATACTTTTGCAAAGTTAAAAATATTAGATAAAAAAATGAGGGATTCGTATAAATATAAAGGATTAAGAGCCAGATTAGTTGAAGTATTACGCCAAAAAGGTATAAATCAAGAACCAGTATTGAATGCTATGCTTAAAATTCCTCGCCATTTATTTATGGCAGCAGGCTTCGAAGAGCGTGCATATCAAGATAATGCGTTCCCTATTGCTGCTGGACAAACAATTTCGCAACCATATACAGTTGCCTTTCAAACATCACTTTTAAATATAAAGCCGGGCGACAAAGTTCTTGAAATAGGAACAGGTTCTGGTTATCAAGCTGCGGTAATCGCAGAGCTTGGTGCTAAACTTTATACTCTTGAAAGACAAAAAGAGCTTTTTAAATCGGCACAAGTAATACTTAAAGAACTAGGATATTTCCCATATTGTTATTTTAAAGATGGCTATGAAGGACTACCTACTTATGGACCTTTTGATAAAATATTAGTTACAGCAGGGGCTCCCGAAATGCCAGCATCTTTAGCGAATCAACTTAAAATTGGAGGAATACTAGTAGCTCCAATTGGACCAACCGATGTTCAGGAAATGATAAAACTTACAAGGCTGTCGGAAACAGAGTTTGAATCTAAAAATTACGGAGCCTTTTCTTTTGTACCAATGCTTACAGGAAAAAAATAATTAATAAATTTTAAATAGATGAAACACCCATTACTAATTAGTTTTAGACATACAAGGGAATGATTATTGCAGTTTTACCCAAGTAAATACATGAAAAATAGCATGCGGGTGTCGCATCTAACCTTTAAAATAATTTATAAACAGATGAAAATACATACAATTGCATTTAGTCCATTTGAAGTAAATACATATATAATAACCGACTCAACAGGGGAATGTGTTATTATTGACCCAGCTTGTTATACAATTCAAGAGCAAAAATATTTAAAAGAGTTTATTTCGGAAAAGAATCTTAAACCTAAGGTATTGCTTAATACACATTGCCATTTAGATCATGTTTTTGGGAATAAGTTTATTAGCGAAGAGTATAATTTAGAAAGTCAATACCATATTGATGATAAATTTTTACTTGAGCGTTTCCCTGATATGGCAAAAGCTTATGGTTTAAACACAATTGGAAATCCACCAATTTCCAAGCGTTTTTTAAAAGAAAGTGATAAAATTACTTTTGGCAATTCAGAATTAAAAATGCTTCATATACCAGGACATAGCCCAGGTAGTCTTGTTTTCTTCAGCGAAAAACATAAATTAGCTGTTGTAGGCGATGTAATATTTGCAGGAAGTATTGGCAGAACAGATTTGCCTGGTGGTGATTTTGATACATTAATTTCAGGAATAAAATCAAAACTTTATAACTTATCTAATGATACAAAACTATATCCAGGACATGGTCCATCAACGACTGTTGAAATAGAGAAAAAATCAAATCCATTTGCAAAAGGGGCAATTTTGTAATTTATTATTTATTTAAAATGAAAAACACGCTTTTTTTATTAGGAATATTAATTTTTATTATGCCCTGCTTTGGGCAAAATGCAAATTTACTCGGTAAAAAGTTGTCTAAACAACAGGTCGATTCAATTTTTACAGACAGTATTATTAGTAAATTCAATTTAAACCTACCAATAAAAAAAGTATATAAATATGATGATAAATTAGGAACAAGCCTCGTTCGGCTCAGGCTGTGCCTGAGTCGTTCTATGTATCAGCTCACTGTCTTCCATAAGAAATCATTTTAGTAGTATAATCCTTCAGCCTCCAATGTTTTGTATCCTGTTGACAAATGTTTTTTTCGTAAATATATCAAAATATTAT
>JAOZLS010000059.1 GCA_029934705.1 Bacteroidales bacterium
ATTTTTGGATTGCACTTTTAAGAGGTCTTGCACCATATTTGGTATCCATTCCTTTTTCAGCAATATAGTCTTTTGCCTTATTTGTTATTGTAAGTATATAACCTAAGTCTTCAACACGTTTGTATAAGCCTTCAAGTTCAATATCAATAATAAGGTCAATATCCTTTTTAGTAAGATTATTGAACATTACTATATCATCAATTCTATTAAGGAATTCTGGAGCAAAGGTTCTTTTTAACGCTTTTTGAATAATTGATTTGTTGTTTTCTTCATCGCTAACTGATTGAGCAAATCCAACGCCTTTTCCAAAGTCAGAAAGTTGTCTTGCACCAACATTTGATGTCATTATTAGCACTGTATTTCTAAAATCAATTCTTCTACCAAGACTATCAGTTAGTTTTCCTTCGTCAAGAACTTGTAATAATATATGAAATACGTCTGGGTGTGCTTTTTCGATTTCATCAAGAAGAATAACTGAATAAGGTTTTCGTCTAACTTTTTCGGTTAATTGTCCACCCTCTTCGTAACCAACATATCCTGGAGGAGCTCCAATAAGTCTTGATACTGAGAATTTTTCCATATATTCACTCATATCAATTCTGATAAGTGCTTCTTCAGAATCAAACATAAACTCAGCAAGTTTTTTTGCTAAGTGAGTTTTTCCAACACCAGTAGGTCCAAGAAAAATGAATGTTCCAATAGGTTTATTTGGGTCTTTAAGTCCAGCTCTGTTTCTTTGTATTGCTTTTACAATTTTAGCAACAGCATCAGGTTGTCCTATTACCTTTTTTTGAATATCGGCTTTCATTTTAACAAGTCTAGCACTTTCTGCTTGGGCAATTCTTGTAGCAGGAATTCCTGTCATCATAGAAATAACTTTTTCTACATCAGCTTGGCTAACAGTTTCTCGATGTTTAGAAAGTTCTTGCGACCAAAGTTCTTTAGCTTTATTAAGTTCTTTAGACAATTCTCTTTCTTCATCTCTAATAGAAGCAGCTATTTCAAATTTTTGTTTATCAACAGCATCTTGTTTGTCTTTTGCAATTGTTTCAATTTTTTCTTCTAAAGAAGATATTGTTTCTGGTACTTTTAATTTAGAGATATGAACTCTAGAACCAGCTTCGTCTAAAGCATCAATTGCTTTATCGGGTAAATGTCTATCACTTATGTATCTATCAGTAAGTTTTACGCAAGAGTCCAAAGCATCTGACGTATATAATACGTTATGGTGTTCTTCGTATCGTTCTTTTATATTTTCAAGAATTTCGCGTGTTTCTTCTGTATTTGTGGGTTCAACCATTATTTTTTGGAAACGTCTTTCTAATGCACCATCCTTTTCAATGTGTTGACGGAACTCGTCTAAAGTAGTAGCACCAATACATTGTATATCTCCACGAGCTAAAGCAGGTTTTAGCATGTTTGAGGCATCCAAAGAACCACTTGCACCACCAGCACCAACGATTGTATGTATCTCGTCAATAAAAAGAATTACTTCGTTATTATTTTGAAGCTCGTTAAGAATAGCTTTCATTCTTTCTTCAAACTGTCCTCTATATTTAGTTCCTGCAACAACAGATGCCATGTCAAGTGTAACAACTCTTTTATTGAATAGAACACGGGAAACATTATTTTCGGTAATTCTGATAGCTAAACCTTCTACAATAGCAGATTTTCCAACACCAGGTTCACCAATTAAAACAGGATTGTTCTTTTTTCGGCGACTAAGAATTTGAACAAGTCTTTCAATTTCATTTTCACGCCCAACAATTGGGTCAAGTTTATTTGCAACAGCAGCTTTTGTAAGGTCTATTCCAAAATTATCGAGAACAGGAGTGTCAGAGTCAGAGTTTTTTTTCTTTTTTAGAAGATTATCTTCCTCCTCTTCGTCAAAGGGGTCATCATCATCAAAATAATCATCGTCGTCGTCATTAATTGAATTTTCTCCGCCTAAAGCTTCATTATAATAGCTTTCTAGGAACATTTTTGCTTCGTCATATTCTATTTTCATATTTGTAAGTATATCAGAAATTAGATTAGCATTATCTTTTAAAATAGCAAGTACAAGATGATCGGGTGATACTTCAGAATCTTTGAAAAATTTAGCTTCAAGAAAAATAAGCTTGAGAACTCTTTCAGTAGATTTTAAAAGAGGTAGCTCATCGTTATCAAAATCAAGAGAAATATCAGTTGATTTAATTTTATTTTCAATAGATTTTTTTAAATCATTAATAATAATTTTTTTTTGAACTAATAAATTAAGTGTTTCAGCAGAGCCTTCTCTAATAATACCTAGAAATAAATGCTCTGTTGCTACATGGTCATTGCCTAGTCTGATAGCTTCTTCCTTACTGTATTTTAAGACTTTCTTTAAGTTTTTTGAAAATCGTCTATTCATTTTTATATTTTTGTGTTAAAATTATTGTCAAATAAGACTTACAAAGTTAAAAATTTTAGTTTAATATTATAGTATTTAATTCAATTTTTCCAAATAATAGGTTTTATATCTTTTGAAATAAGGTATTTATTTGTTTTACTGAAATGTTTATTCCCTAAAAAACCTCTATGTGCCGAAAGAGGTGAAGGATGAGCAGAGCTTAATATTTTATGTTTGTTTTCATCAATTAGAATACTTTTTTTTCTAGCATAAGCCCCCCATAATAAGAACACTACATTTTCTTTTTCATTAGAAATCTTTTTAATAATATAATCAGAAAAAGTTTCCCAACCTTTATTTTGGTGCGACCCTGCTTGTGCCTCCCTAACAGTAAATGTAGCATTAAGTAATAATACTCCCTGTTTAGCCCAGTTTTCTAAATGTCCTGTTTGCGGTGTATCTATATTTAAGTCTGCTTGTAATTCTTTAAAAATATTTCTTAGTGAAGGAGGAATTTTTACATCATCTTGCACTGAGAAGCAAAGTCCATGTGATTGGTTTTTACCATGATATGGATCTTGCCCAAGAATTACAACTTTAATTTTATCGAAAGGACAAAGGTTAAAAGCGTTAAAAATTAAATTTTCAGGAGGAAAAATAGTTTGAGTTTTATATTCTTGCTCAACAAAACTTTGGAGTTCTAAAAAATATTCCTCAGAAAATTGAGTTTCAAATATTTTATTCCAATTATCATTAATAATAAATTTCATTTTATTAAAATATCTAATAAATAACTGTTTTTTTTATTTTTCAAAAGTATTAAAATATTGTAATATGAATTAAATTAATTATTAACTATTGAGTGTTAGTAAATAATTCAAGAAATAATTAGATATGTGTAAAATTATCACTATTTTAGCGAACTTTAAGAAAATTATCACAAAGATATAAATGATGGAAGAAAAAGGAAGAATTATTTCCGTAAATATTGAGAATGAAATGAAAAGTGCTTACATTGATTATTCAATGTCAGTAATAGTTTCTCGTGCATTACCAGATGTTAGAGACGGGCTTAAACCTGTTCATAGAAGGGTTTTGTTTGGGATGAAAGATTTAGGACTCTATTCAAATAAATCACATAAAAAGTCTGCCAGAATTGTTGGGGAAGTATTAGGTAAGTACCATCCACATGGCGATAGTTCTGTATATTCAGCAATGGTGAGAATGGCTCAAGATTGGTCGTTACGCTACCCTATGGTAAATGGGCAAGGAAACTTTGGCTCAGTTGATGGTGATAGTCCAGCAGCAATGAGATATACAGAGGTTAAACTTCAGAAGATTGCTGAAGAAATGCTTTTTGATATTGATAAAGACACTGTTGATTTTTCATTAAACTTTGATGATACACTTGAGGAACCAATAGTATTACCAGCGAGAATACCTAACTTATTGGTAAATGGAGCATCGGGAATTGCTGTAGGAATGGCAACAAATATGCCACCTCATAATCTAACCGATACAATAGATGCAACAATTGCATATATTGAGAATAATGAAATTGAAATAGATGATTTAATTTCAATAATAAAAGCCCCCGACTTCCCTACTGGTGCATATATTTATGGCTATCAAGGAGTTAAAGATATGTATCATACAGGGCGAGGACGTATAATAATGCGAGCCAAGTCGAATATTGAAACAACTGCTACCGGAAGAGAGAAAATAATAATTTCGGAAATACCATATATGGTAAATAAAGCCGAACTAATTAAAAAGGTTGGCGATTTAGTAAATACTAAAAAGATAGAAGGAATTTCAAATGCAAATGATGAATCTGACAAATCGGGAATGCGAATTGTTTTTGATTTAAAAAGAGATGCAATTGCAAATGTTGTTCTTAATAAATTATTTAAATATACTGCTTTACAAACATCTTTCAGTACAAATAACATTGCCTTAGTAAAAGGAAGACCTCAAATGTTAAATTTGAAAGATTTAATTGTATATTTTGTTGAACACAGACATGAAGTTGTTGAAAGAAGAACAAAATTTGAATTAAAGAAAGCAGAAGATAAAGCTCACATTTTAAAAGGTTTATTAATTGCATTAGACCATATAGATGAAGTTATTGCATTAATTAGAGCATCAAAAACTCCGCAAGAAGCAAGATTAGGCTTAATAGAGAAATTCCAATTATCTGAATTACAGGCTCAGGCAATTTTGGATATGCGATTACAGAAACTTACAGGACTAGAGCGAGATAAGATAAAAGCTGAATATGATGAACTTATGAAGTTAATTGAAAAATTAACTGAGATACTTGAAAAAGTAGAATTACGTATGGCAATTGTTACAGAAGAATTACTGGAAATAAAAGAAAAATACGGTGATGAGCGAAGAACAGAAATAATATATTCATCTCAAGAATTTAATCCAGAAGACTTTTATGCAGATGACGAAGTTGTTATAACAATCTCAAACTTAGGCTATATAAAAAGAACAAACCTTACAGAATTTAAGACTCAAAATAGAGGAGGAGTTGGATCTAAAGCTAGCAAGACACGAGAAGAAGACTTTTTACGTTATGTATATATTGCAACTATGCATAATTGGCTTTTACTTTTTACAGAAAAGGGTAAATGCTTTTGGTTGAAGGTATATGATATTCCAGAAGGATCAAAAGTATCAAAAGGACGAGCAATTCAGAATATGATAAATATTGAGCCAGATGACGAAGTTAAAGCATACTTAAATGTTAAGACATTAGACGAAGCAGAATATTTAGAAAACAATTTTATTATTCTTGCAACAAAACAAGGAGTAATAAAGAAAACAAAATTAGAAGCATTCTCTCGTCCACGTCAGAATGGAATAAATGCAATAACAATACGTGAAGGCGACACTCTTATGTCTGCAAGACTAACAAGTGGAACAAGCGAAATAATGATTGCAGCACGAAAAGGGAAGGCAGTTAGATTTAATGAGTCGGAAGTTAGACCAATGGGACGTACAGCATCAGGAGTTAGAGGAATTAGAATTGGCGAAGACGATGAAGTTGTAGGTTTAATTTGTGTAGAAAAAGATAGTGAAGATAACATCATGGTTGTTTCTGAGAATGGTTTTGGAAAACGGTCTAAGTTAGAGAGCTATAGAATTACAAAACGAGGTGGAAAAGGAGTAAAGACTTTAAATATTACAGAGAAAACAGGACCATTAATTGCACTTAAAAATGTTCAAGATGGCGACGATTTAATGATAATAAATAAGTCGGGCTTAACAATACGATTAAGTGTAAGTAAAATTAGAGTCGTTGGGCGAGCAACTCAAGGAGTTAAACTAATTGATTTACGTAATGACAGTATTGCTTCTGTAGCAAAAGTAGAACAACCAGAGACAGTTGAATCTGAGGAAAATGTAATTACAGATGAGGATGGTAATGTTATTGAGAATAATATTGAAACTGTTGAATTAGATGAAAATGGTGATGTTATTGAGAATAATATTGAAGAGACTAATTTAGATGAAGACGTTGATAGTGCTGAAAATAATATAGAAGAAGGTACAGATGAAACTGATAAAACAGAATAAAATAGCCTAACAGAAATAATATTTAAAAATTAAAAATTTTAAAAATGAGAAAATTATCATTATTATTTGTTTTATTATTCGTTATGGGAAGTCTTGTTGCACAGGAGACTATTGTAACTTGGGATGGATTAACAAAACAAAAAGGCAAAAGTGATGCTGACATAATAAATGTCAAGAAAAATGTAAAATCAAAAACTTGGGTAAAAAGAGCCGATTTATATTACTCAATTTATACTTTCAACACAAAAGGTCTTTATGTAGGAATGCCTATGGAAAGTGGGATGATTGACAAAGCTTTTGTTGTAGGAGCAAAAGATGTAGTAGGTGGAGATCCTAAAAGTAAAAAGCAAGTGGAAAGCGAAATGGTTTGGGAATATCCTAGAAAGAAACTGTTTTTTGATAAAAATGGAAGACTTGCACGTTGGGAAGAAACCGAATTTATTGATAAAGAAGCAATATTAAAATCAGCTAAGGCATATATTAAGGCAGATGAATTAGATGAAAAAGGAACATTGAAAAATAAAGCTACTTTTAAGATAGGAGTTAGAGATACCAGAAACTATGTTGTAAATAAAGCTGTTGATTACTATTCAAAAGAAAAACATAAGGAAGCTTTAAAATATATGACATTAGCATCAAAGTTAGGCGAATTTCCTAAAGATAAAAGTGATAGTCTTTTTGATAATAGACAACTTGTATATTTTATGGGATTGATTGCTTTGAAAGGTGGAATGACAGATGATGCAAGAGCTAATTTTAAAAGAAGTATAGAAAGTAAATATCAAGAAGGAGCATGTTATCATTATTTAGCTGAGAGTTATGCAGTTGACGGAGACTCTGCTGCTTTTATTGCAAAAGTAAAAGAAGGATTTGAAAAATATCCTGAAGAAGAGCAGTTATTAATAGACTTAATAAACTATTATATTAATAAAAATCAGCCAGAGAAAGTTATTGAGTATCTTGATATTGCAATAAGTAAAAACCCAACTAATCCTTCGTATTATTCAGCAAAAGGAACAGTTTATTTTAATAAATATAGTGCAAGTTTATCTAAATATACAACATCAAGAGAAGATGCTCATAAATATAAGAAGCAAGCATTTGTAGATAGAAATAATGCCAAAAAGAAACTTGCTGCCGAAAAATCAAGAGATGCTGCTCTTAAAGTAGGGGATGAAGCGTTTTTATTGATTTTTAAAGATTTAGATAAAGCAGAAGAATTTTATAATGAAAGTATTAAGCTAGATGAAAAAGCAT
This sequence comes from Bacteroidales bacterium, assembly GCA_029934705.1. GTDB lineage: Bacteria > Bacteroidota > Bacteroidia > Bacteroidales > JAADGE01 > DZBS01. The sequence continues at coordinate 7,220 of JAOZLS010000059.1, forward strand.
TTAATGCAGCATATAACGTCGGAAGTATAAATTTGAAGCGTAGTAGAGTTTATGCTTTAGAATCGGATTTTGTTATAAAAATATTTAAAGATTTTAATAAATCGGAGGTATTATCTAAGAAAAGTGATAAAGCCTTAGAAGTGGCTGCACAAAAATTTGAAGATGCACTTAAAATTAGTCCTACAGATAGAGATGCCTTAAAAACATTAAGAAGTATATATTTTAGAATGCGTGATACAGCTAATGTTGATAGATTAGATGCTATAATTGAAAAATTACCAGCAGTGCAAAAGTCTGGAATAGAGTAAGATATAAAGAAAGGAAGCCTAGCTTCCTTTCTTATAACACATGCTATTTAACATAATATTAATTATAGGACAAATATATGTATGCTATTTTGTAGATAAATGTAAGGTATTAGTTACAGGGATTTATATTTTTAAAATATCGCCTTATATCCAATAATAAGAGAGATTGACCAAGTTTACCGTATATACAGCAGTTTTACGCTAGCTCTACTCTTTTCATGCTGCGTATTAATTTAAAAATCCTGACTAATATTATTATGTTAAATAGGCTTTTCAAAAAGAATTCTTAGCTTTCAACGATATTCAATTCTTATTGGAAAATTTAATGTTTTTCTAAGAAATACATATTAGCTCATTATTTTAGTGTAATTTACCATGTATTCCGATTAAATGCCACCCCTACCCTGTATTATTGAACATTACGCACTCTATTTAACATAATAAAGTCGTTTTAACTGGGATATTTCTCCTTTATTAGATTAGTTATAGCTATTAGCTCATCACGAAACCTAGCAGCTTCAATAAAATCAAGCTTATTAGAAGCCTCAATCATCTGTTTCTCAGTTTTGTTGCTAGCTTTAATCAAAGCATCTTTCGTCATATATTTAACTACAGGGTCAGCAGCAATTGATGGGTTTTCTTCAATTTGATAATATGATTTTTTAGTTTTATCAGAATTTGTTAAATTAATTTTGCCAAGTTCCTTTTTTATTTGAGTTGGTGTAATATTATTATCAATATTATATTTTAGCTGAATTTCTCTTCTTCGATCTGTTTCATCAATAGTCTTTTGCATCGACTTTGTAATTTTATCGGCATACATAATTACTTTACCGTTTATATTACGAGCTGCACGTCCAGCAGTTTGAGTAAGAGATCTTTCCGATCTTAGAAAACCTTCCTTATCGGCATCTAAAATTGCAACAAGTGAAACTTCAGGTAAATCAAGACCTTCACGAAGTAAGTTAACACCAATTAAAACATCGTACAAACCTTCCCGAAGTTGCTCCATAATTTCTACTCGCTCCATAGTATCAACATCTGAATGTATATATCTATTACGAATGCTAATTTTATCAAAATATGCTGAAAGCTCCTCGGCCATGCGTTTTGTCAGGGTTGTTACTAGAATTCTTTCATCTATTTCAGCACGCATATTTATTTCAGCTATTAAGTCATCTATCTGATTTAGAGATGGTCTAATAATTATGGGAGGATCTGTTAAGCCTGTTGGTCGTATAATTTGTTCAACAATAACTCCATCACATTTCTTTAGTTCATAGTCGGCAGGTGTTGCACTCAAATATATTGTTTGGTCAGAGATTTCTTCAAACTCATTAAATTTTAATGGGCGATTGTCTAATGCCGAAGGTAGTCTAAAACCATATTCTACTAAATTCATTTTTCTAGATCTGTCGCCACCATACATAGCATGAATTTGCGAAATAGTTACATGACTTTCGTCTATAACAGTAATGTAATCATCTGGAAAATAGTCCAATAAACAAAAAGGTCTGTTTCCTGCTTTTCGTCCATCAAAATATCTTGAGTAATTTTCAATACCAGGGCAATATCCAAGCTCTTGCATCATTTCTAAATCATAATTCACTCTATCCTCAATTCGCTTCGATTCTTGTTCACGTCCATCTTTACTAAAAAATTGAATTTGCTTACCCAAATCAAGTTGAATTTCTTTAATTCCTTTATTCAAGCTTTCTTTTGTTGTCATAAAAATACTTGCAGGATATATTTTAATAGCTTCAGGTTCTGCTATTGTTGCACCAGTTTCAGGATTAAAAGATTCAATTTCTTCAATTTCATCATCCCAAAAAGAAATTTTATAAGCAATATCGCTATATGCAGGAAAAACATCAACCGTATCGCCTCTAACTCTAAAATTTCCTCGCCCAAGTTCAATATCATTTCTGGAATATAAGCTAGCAACTAAATCTCGTAAAAATTTATTTCTTAAAACTTTCATTCCTATATGTAAATCAATTACATTAGCATGAAAATCTTCGGGGTTACCTATTCCGTATATACATGATACAGAAGATACTACAATAACATCTCTTCTTCCTGAAAGCAATGCTGTACTTGTACTAAGTCTTAATTTTTCAATTTCAGAATTAATTGAAAGGTCTTTTTCAATATATGTATTTGTTGTCGGAAGGTATGCTTCTGGCTGATAATAATCGTAGTAAGAAACAAAATATTCAACAGAGTTTTCGGGAAAAAAGCTTTTAAACTCGCCATAAAGTTGAGCTGCCAAAGTTTTATTATGACTTAAAACTAAAACTGGTCTGTCCATTTTAGCAATTACATTTGCAATAGTAAAAGTTTTTCCTGAGCCAGTAACACCAAGTAAAACTTGAGATTTATCGCCTCTTTCTAATCCATCACAAAGTTCATTAATTGCTTTTGGCTGATCGCCCGTAGGTTTATAATTCGATTTTAATATAAATTTAGACATTTATTTTTGTATAGTAAAGTAAATAGGAAGATGATCGCTAAAACCTCCATAATAATTATTTCCACCATAAGTTTTACTAGGTGTAAACATGTTTGCCTTTACATTATTGTATAAAATGTTAGTATCATAAAAAATCTGACCTCCGTCTGATGTAATTTTGTAGCCATTACCTCTAATTAAATTTCTTGAAACAATCAAATTATCAAGCATATACCATTTATACTTATAACTATTTGTACCTTTTTCATTTACAGCTTTATTGTACATTAAATTATAAAGTTCTGTTGGTTTTAAATTATGAAAATTATTTGTTGCATTAAGTGTTTTATTAAGACTTTTATTTGTAGGAGTATCATTAAAATCGCCCATAATTACTATGTTTGCTTTGCTATTGGATAATAAAATTTCATCAACCTTATTTCGTAAAACTTTAGCAGATCTAATTCTTCTACTTTCAGTTTTATCAGCCCCTCCCCTTCTTGATTTCCAGTGGTTTACAAATATATGAAAAGTATCATCAGAAATAATTCCTCTAACATATAAAATTCCTCGCTCGAACTTATCTTTATTTTTAACTTTCAGTAACTTATGAGAGATTTTTTTAAATTTATTAGCATTATATAAAAGAGCTACATCAATACCTCTGGTATTATTATCTTCCTCAAAAACAATTTTATAATTAGCCTTTTTCAGTAGCTTGGTATTAACTAAATCTTTTAAAACGCTCTTCTCTTCAACTTCACATAAACCTACAATTTCTGGTAATTCATTTTTATTAATTGCCGAAATAACCCATGCAATATCAGATATTTTCTTATTATAACGCTTTGTATTCCAAGACTTATCACCTTTGGGAGTGAAATCTTCATCTTTAGTTATTTTGCAATCTATTGTATCAAATAAATTTTCGGTATTATAAAATACAAAAGTGAAATTATCGTTATTATAAAATTTATTCTTCTGAGCATTAGTAGAATATGAAAAGATGAAAAACAAAATAATTGTTGAAAAAATAATTTTATTCATAATAATTGTATTTTTTGAGATAAATAATTTTATATTAGCAAAAAAAGTTTCAAATAATAACCGAAAAATTTTAGCATGAAAATATCTGTAATTTTTACAGCATTAATGTTTATTAGTGTTGTTGCTTTCTCACAAATAGCACCAAATACCTACGTTATCACTTTTAAAGATAAAGAAAACAATAAATTCAGTATAGAAAATCCACAAGATTTTTTAACGGAAAAAGCTTTACATAGACGACAAATATACAACATTCCTGTTATAGAACAAGATTTGCCTGTAACTTCTATGTATGTTGACAGTTTGAAAAACATGGGTTTTAAAATTAAAAATGTCTCAAAATGGTTTAATGTTGCCATTGTATATACCAAAGATAAAGAGTTGGTTGCCAAAGCAAGAGCTCTATCGTTTGTTATTCCTAATAAAGTTTATGTTTCTTACAAAACAAAGAGTAATACAAATACTAATAATACAATTATTATTGAAGACGATAAAAATGATCCTAAATTTATTCTTTCTAACTTGCAAAAAGTTATAAAAGAAGACAATACAGATAATATAGGCAGCTTTAGCAAATTTATTTTTAATTATGGCAGATCTCAAAACCAAGTAGAAATGCTAAACTGCAATTATTTGCATTACAATAACTTTCAAGGTCAAGGTATTACCATGGCAGTGCTTGATGCAGGTTTTTACCATGTAAATGAGTTACCAGCTTTTGATAGTATAATTGCAAACAAGCAAATTATCGGAGTAAAAGATTTTGTTGATAAAGATGGCGAAGTTTATAAAAATGATACCCATGGAATGATGGTATTATCCACAATTGCAGGAAATATACCTGGTCAATTAATAGGAACAGCACCCAAAGCACAATTTTATTTATTAAGAACAGAAGATGCTAACTCTGAGTATTTAATAGAAGAGTATAACTGGATATGTGGAGCAGAATATGCTGATAGTTTGGGAGTTGACATGATTCATTCATCTTTAGGTTATAGTAATTTTGATGATAAAGTAAATAGCCATACTTATAAAGATATGAACGGTGATGTTGCACCAATTTCTATTGGAGCAGATATTGCAGCAGCAAAAGGGATTTTGGTTGTAACAAGTGCAGGAAATGAAGGAAATGATCCTTGGAGATATATCTCAGCACCTGCCGATGCAGATAGTGTTTTATCAGTTGGTGCAGTAGATGGCGACAGGATGTTGTCATATTTTAGTTCTCGAGGACCCAGTTATGATGGGCGTGTAAAACCTGATGTTTTAGGAAAAGGCTCCTACTCTACCGTTCAGGGGCGTAATGGTAAAGTAACATTTAGTTTTGGAACATCGTTTTCAGGACCAATAATTGCTGGTGCTGTAGCTTGTTTATGGCAAGCAAACCCTGAATTTAATAATATGGAAATTATTGATGCAGTAAGAAAATCATGCGACAGATATCATTCACCAGATGACGATTATGGCTATGGAATACCAAATTTAGAAAAAGCAGATAAATATTTGAAAAAGCTAAAAGCTGAAAGAGAAAATAGGTAGATTTGTTATATGGAACTGTAGGGATATAGTTGAATTGTATGTTTTATATTTAGCTTGGTTAATTACAATATAATATTTTTATGCGTAGGTTTAGAGAGTCGAAAATCAGTATCTGAAAACAGAAGAACCGGTTTCGACTCCGCTCAACCTACGGAATGTTTTTTTTGCCTCTTTCATGTGTTTTCACCTGAAAGTATTAGGTAATAAGGTTTGAAATATACAGAATGAGTTTTTCTACTGAGATTGAATATAAAATATAAGATTTTAGGAAAATAATTAAAAACCTTATTTTAAGAGTTTTAACATTAGTAGGAAGAATAAATTGTTATCATCTAAAGCTTATTACCTTATTATATATCTATCATTAGATTCATACATGTTTATTATTTCTAAAACAAAAAAAACATTGTAATTGTAATATACTTGCAATCTTATTTTTATTTATACCGATTAACTTTTAGTTCAATCAGTAATTTATTAAATATTAGGAGGAAAGCTATTGACAGATGCTTAATCGCCTTTGGCTTTTCGGTAAAATCCCCCTACCCCCTTAAAAGGGGGAATTAGCTCGTTTTAAAATTTTTAGTGCAAAAAAAATATTATAATATACATACAAGTTATTTTTATTTAAAAGACAGAAAAAAAATGATACTTTTGTCTTCAACATAAATTATAAAAAAACACTAAAAATGATTCCATTTTCACCACCACATATTGACGATAAAATTATAGATGAAGTAGTTGCAACACTTAAATCTGGTTGGATTACAACAGGACCTAGAACAAAACTTTTTGAAAAAAAGATATCAGAGTTTTGTGGAATATCAGAGACTTTAGCTGTAAGTTCGGCTACAGCTGGCTTAGAGCTAATTTTACGATGGTTTGGTGTTAAAGAAGGTGATGAAGTAATATTACCAGCCTATACTTATGCTGCAACTGCCAATGTTATAATACATTGTGGTGCAAAACCTGTTTTTGTTGACACAAATAAATCGGATTTTAATATTTCAATAGAGAAAATTAAATCTGCAATAACTGAGCATACAAAAGTAATTATGCCAGTCGACTTTGCGGGTTTACCATGCGACTATAATGAAATTAATGAACTAGTAAACTCTACTGAGCAAAAAGACAAGTTTAATGCTGAAACTGACGAGCAAAAAAAACTAGGAAGAGTTCTAGTTTTATCTGATGCAGCACATTCATTAGGAGCTACATATAATGGTAAAAAGACAGGAAATTTAACAGATATTACAGTATTTTCGTTTCATGCAGTAAAGAATTTAACAACATCGGAAGGTGGTGCAATTTTATTTAATCTCCCCCACCCTTTTAATAATAATGAACTATATAAATGGTTTACAATCATTGGTTTACACGGTCAAAACAAAGATGCTTTAGCTAAAACAAAAATTGGAAATTGGAAATACGATATTATTACTGCTGGGTATAAAGCAAATATGACTGATATTGCAGCTGCCATGGGATTAGTCGAGCTTGAACGTTATGAAAATGAAATTCTTACAAAACGAAAATCCATATTTACAAAATATAGCGAAGCCTTCAAATTAAATAAGCATATTGACATTCCTTTATATGAACAAGAAAATAAAGAATCATCTTATCATGTTTATGCACTGCGACTTAACAATGCTACTGTAGAACAGCGAGATGAAATTATGCAAAAAATATTTGCGAAAGGCGTGTCAGTAAACGTTCATTTTATTCCTGTTCCAATGATGTCGTTTTACAAAAGTTTAGGTTATAATATTGACGATTATCCTATAGCAAAAAGCAATTTTGAAAGAGAAATTTCTTTACCTGTATATTACACTTTAAGTGAAGAAAATCAGCAAGTTGTGATAAATGCAGTTATTGAAAGTATTAATGAAATATTAGGATAATAACAGTTTGTTAAATTACAAATTCTTAATTAAACATCTGATTTTATGATATTTACTGCAAAAAAAAAGCAAATTGACCTTAGTTTAGGATAGTTGTACTGTTTTTAATAATCTAGTTATCAGCTTTTTGAAAGTAAATCCCCCTAGCCCCCTTTAAAAGGGGGAATTAATAAATATAATATAAATATAACGAAC
>JAOZLS010000336.1 GCA_029934705.1 Bacteroidales bacterium
CTGGTATCCGTTAGCGTATAAATTGCTATTTTGCTTATTTGTGTAGTATCGTTTAATATAAATTTATTTGCTTTATCGTCATTTTTGCAACTCGATATAAATATTGTAATTATTATAAATTTTGCAAGTGCTATTATTTGATATTTTATTTGCATTAATCTTATTTTAAGTTAATTAGCCTTTATATACTTCATCTTGCGAAATAATTGCGAGTACCCAAGAAAAGTCGCCATTACTAATTTTATTTCCACAATATTCACAAACTCCCGACATTCCAATTTTATCGGAAGGAGCACCACAGCTCGGGCAAGTATTATAGTCGAAAGTATCTTTTTCAACTCCAGTTCTTCTAATAAATGTCCAATATTCGCTAAAACTTCTTGGTTTGCGTGCTGATCCACCAATTACTTTCATATTTTTATCTATAACATAATCTAGCGATTGTGCAAAAACTCTAACAGTAACAGATTCATAAAATTTATCTGTTTCAATAGAGCACATTTCAATATCTCTGATTGAAATATCATCTAATTTATTTGTTAAACCCTGTGTTTTGTAGGCATCAATCCAAAACATGAACGATTCGTGAAGTCTGTCGGTAACTAAATTACGGGAATTGTTAAGATTATTGTTACTCCATGCTTCGTATATTTTAAAGAAATATGTTGCGACTACATCATTCATAAATGATTTTTTCCATTGAGGAAAATCATTTTTATGTCTTTGAGCAAATATATTACTATTTTGTACAAGGTTACTTTGGTATAATGTTGGTAAATTTGTTCCTCTTTCGGGTTCGTAGTGTGCAATTCCTGTGGTGTTAAATACTTCTTGGCTTAAAACATTATGTGTTTTCAAGAACCATTGCATTTCGCCTTTATTTATAAAAGTGTCGCAGGAGTTACATTTTCCTGCATCGGTAAAATCGGAACTTGCTCCGCAGTTAGGGCAACTAAGTTTCTGCATCTTTTCAGGGTCGGCAGATAATATTCCTCTTTTTCTGTTAAAATACCATCTTTCTACAACGGAATATCTTGTTCTTTTATCGTTTACCACTCGTGTAAAATTAGATTCAATATCAACTGCAATACCAATAATATTTGAGTGAAATTGAATACTACTAATATTTATACTACCAATTATAACTTCGGTAAAACTTTGATTTTTAGGACTTGTGATAGAAGCCTGAATTTCTGTATCCGACAAAAATGGAGCAAGATTTTTAAAATCTGCTTTGCCATATAGTGCAAAATATTTTTTATAAATAGAAGAAGCAAAATCTAGAAATAATACTTTAGAAAAGTTTTGATCTTCTGCTTTAAGTGTTTCTATTTGATTATGAATTCCAATATTTGCTCTTTGAATATTTTGTTGTGTTGCTTTCGAAATAATAGGCTTTTCGCCTCTTTTTTTCTTTCTCTCTTGATAAATTCTAAACACAATAATTGCTATAATCAAAGGAATAGAAATTTGAGGAGGTAGTTGCGATAAAATTAAAATTATTAATCCTCCATCGCCACCTCCGCCGCCAGAGTATCCACCTCCGCCTCCAGAAAAAGAGCTTCCGCCACCAGGGCGTGCAAATAAGAGGTTACTAAATTCGGGCGACATCAATAAAATTATAAATATTGCTGAAGCTATAAATGCAAATAGTCGGTAGTTGTAGTTATTATTTTTCATATTAAAATAGCTTTCAGAGTTTATAAATTAATTTCTAAATTGTCGGGTAGTTCATTTATATCGTTCTCTATTTGAGGAATATATGTAGTAAATATTTCTTGAGTAGCTTGTAAAGTATTTAATAGTTCATCGGCTATATTTGAATTGTCGAAAATTTTTGCAAAGTTTTCGTTCATCTTCTGCGATTCTTCGTCTGGAATTGCAGATTCTGCACCTCTATCTTTTAAAATTAATACTTGTTTTTCAAATATTGATACAAAAATTAATACGCCTATTTTATTATCAGTAAATCTTATTCCTCCTTTTTGAAATAAAGCTCTTCCGTATATTTCTACCATGCGTGTTAGCCTTTTCTTTTTAATAAATAATTTTTTAACTCCGGGTATTAACTCAACAGCAAAGTAGGCTATTGGAAAACTAAAAATAGTTACAAAATATATTAAATAGAAATCATATTCTTTAGGATAAAACATCATAAATGTAAGAACTAAGAAAGTTACAATACCTGCTATTTTTATCGAAATATCTCTGTAACTGTCAGAGTCTTCTTTTATTATAGTTACAATCTCGACATGCGAATTTAATTCTATATCTTCAATTGTATCAAATAATTTTGTTTTAAACTCATCGTTAAATCTGTTCATTGCAAATTGTGTTTTGATATTATAATTTATAAAAAGTATTATTATATAGGTGTCAAATTATTTATAAATTTATTAAAAAAATACTTCGTTAAGAAATAAAGTATCATTTTTTTTATTTAAAAGCTTAATTTTTTTAATATTGCTTTTTTAATAATATATATTTATGAAAGGAAAACTAATTGTTTTTTCAGCACCATCGGGAGCAGGGAAAACTACTATTGTAAGAAAGATGCTTGAAAATAAGGAGTTTAAACTTGAATTTTCTGTTTCGGCATGTAGTCGTGAGCAACGAGTAAATGAAATTAATGGGAAAGATTATTTTTTTATTTCTGTTGAAGAATTTAAAAATAAAATTTCCAAAAAAAAGTTTGCAGAGTGGGAAGAAGTTTACAAGAATCAATTTTATGGAACATTAATTTCTGAAATTGATAGAATTATTGAAGCAGGAAATAATGCTATTTTTGATATTGATGTTGTTGGTGCATTGAGTATCAAAAAATTATATGGAGAGCAGGCTTTAACTGTATTTGTAATGCCACCTTCGGTTGAAGAGTTAGAGAACAGACTTCGAGATAGATTAACTGATACAGAAGAAAGCATTGCAAAAAGGGTTGCAAAAGCCGAACATGAATTATCTTTTTCAAATAAATTTGATATAATTCTTATAAATGATGATTTAGAAGTTGCTTTTAATGAAACAAGAAAATTATTATCGGATTTTTTGTTATAACTGATAACAGTTTTTAACTGTTAACTTTTTTTTGTAAATTTAGTTAGCGATATAATTAAATATATTTTACTTAAAGTTTAGGAAAATTACCTAGGGCCTATTCAACATCAATTATTTTGGTTGCTTTTACTATATTTCCTTTTCCGTAATATTCAAGGCTATCAAATAGAAAGTTAGAAATAAAAATCCCTCTACCATTAAGTTCCAGTATGGTTTGTTCACCAGTTGGGTCGGGTAGGGTTTGCCAATCAAAACCGTTGCCTTCATCTGTAATAGTCCATTCGCACGAATTAGGGGTACGACAAAAGTCAACTATAATTTTCTTTTGTCTAATTTCGCTGTTTGCAAGCTTTTCGTTAAATAATTTATCAAGTTCATTATTATCTAATGCTTCTTTTTTCTGATTGTAAGAAATATTCATATTTCCATGTTCAACAGCATTTGTAATAAGTTCAACAAGTCCAAGTTCAACGTTTGTTTTGTCGCTGTCCTTATAGTTACATGCAGATTCAATTAATATTCTATCTACAATTTTAGGAATTCCACTTATGGTTGAAAAAAATTCTAATTTTGATTTTTTCTCTAAAATTTTCCCAGGAAGCACACCTTTATAACTACGATTACTTATTATTGATTCATATTTTTTTAGAATTGGAAGTAAATCGTTTCCTGAAACAGGCTTTTTTAAATAATTATTTGCACCAAGATGCAGTGCTTTTATTGCATAATTTTCTGTTCCAAAAGCTGTTGTAATAATAACAATAGTGTTTGATTTCTTTTCTCGAATTGCCTCCAACAATTCAAGTCCATCCATAATTGGCATTTGTATATCTGAAATAACTAAGTCAATATTATGCTCATCAAACAGGTTTAATCCTTCTATACCGTTTTCAGCAGAGAAAAATGTATAATTATTTATTTCTAATAAATTTTCTAAGTATAACCTAGAGCTAGCATCGTCTTCAACAAGTAAAATATTCATTTTTATTTTATATTATGTATTTCGATTTCTAAAGTTGCAATTTATCTAAAAAAAACTGTTTTATATACAGCTTTATTGTTTTTTTTATCAAAAACTTCTAATATTATTTCATGATTTGAATTATTTTTAATGTTTTGGGCTAGTTTGTAGTAATATACTTTATATCTTTTATCATATTTTAAAAGTACAAATTTATTATCAATTGTTGCATAAAGTTTTTTGATACCACTTAAATTATCTGTTATCTTAAATTTGATTACCGACAATTTTTTTGTACTAGAAAAATTGGTTAAGACCTTTATTGTAGGTCTTACATTGTCAATTGTAAGTGCAAACTTTCCAAAATATTTCGATTTAGCTGAATAAAATCCATTTATATAATTTGTTTTTAATGGTGTTACTCTGCCTTTATCTGAAATATGAAGTATTACACCTTTTTCTAAATTATCTTCGCTAACTTTATCTCCTTTTATCGAAATTAATATTGGAGAGCTTAATGCTGTATATTTATTTTGTACACTATATACTTTTGAATAATAATATTTACTTGATTTATATTCCTTGTAATATAAATTATCTATGTTTTTATATAAACTGTTCTTTTGTATTATCATTCTAAAATCATTCTGTACAAAGAAAAAGTCTTTATCAAAATACACTTTTTTTTCACTGTGTTTTTTCTGTAATACACTGGGTGTTTTCCCCTTTTTTAAGGAAAGCAAA
>JAOZLS010000337.1 GCA_029934705.1 Bacteroidales bacterium
CAATACACTCTTAGCTTGACGGCTATGCCCCTAACCCCCTTTAAAAGGGGGAATTACTGTGTTTAATAAAATATAAGATTAACAAATTAGTAAAACCTATTATAAATGAAAAGAAATAAAGAAAATAAAACGATAAAAAAAATCATTAAAAGGTGGAGTTAAAATTTAAAGCAATTTTAAGATTGTAATTTATTGAAAAGTGAATGTGTGATTATGGTAGAGACAGTCCGGAGGTTACTGAGCTGTGTCGAAGTACAGGCTGTCTCAGTCCAGAGCCAAAGGTTGTTGTAAAAAAAGAACTCTGCCAAAGTTTAAATAATTTACTTTATATTAAAAAGAAACTTGAGTATTTCATATTAACTGCAAGTTAAAAGCCATAAATAATTACTCATTATTCATTAATTTTGTAAATTATACTTAAAATTAGTAATTTTACAGAACTTAACAATTTGAAAAATAAATTATGACAAAAATTCTTGTAATTGATGACGAAAGAGCTATTCGCAACTCATTAAAAGATATATTAGAATATGAAAAATATTATGTAGAACTTGCCGAAGACGGAAAAGTAGGACTACGTAAACTTGATAAAACAGAATTTGATATTGTACTTTGCGATATAAAAATGCCAGAAATGGATGGGATTGAAGTCCTTGAAAAAATTGTTGAAGGTGGTTATAATGTTCAAACAGTTATGATTTCGGGACATGGTACAGTTGATTCAGCTGTTGAGGCAATAAAAAAAGGAGCTTTTGATTTTATTGAAAAACCCTTAGACCTTAACAGGTTACTTATTACAATTAAAAATGCAACCGACCGTAGCGAACTTATTACTCAAACAAAAGTTTTGAAGAAGAAAGTTAGCAAAAAATATAAAATGATTGGCGAGTCTAAAGCAATTATTCATATTAAAGAGATGGTTGATCGTGTTGCCGAAACCGATGCAAGAGTTTTAATTACAGGTTCAAATGGAACAGGTAAAGAATTGGTAGCCCACAGGTTACATGAAAAAAGCAAAAGAAGTAAAGCTCCGTTTATAGAAGTGAATTGTGCTGCAATCCCTTCGGAACTTATTGAAAGTGAATTGTTTGGACATGAAAAAGGTTCGTTTACTTCGGCACATAAACAACGTAAAGGTAAATTTGAGCAAGCCGATGGCGGAACTATTTTTCTTGATGAAATAGGGGATATGAGTCTTTCGGCACAGGCAAAGGTTTTGCGTGCATTACAAGAAAATACAATCTCTAGGGTAGGAAGCGATAAATCTATAAAAGTAGATGTGAGAGTTCTTGCTGCAACAAATAAAAATTTAAGAGAAGAAATAAAAGAAAATAGATTTAGAGAAGACCTTTATCATAGGCTAAGTGTTATTTTAATTGAAGTGCCAACTCTTAACGAAAGGAAAGATGATATACCAATTTTAGCAGATCATTTTATGACACAAATTTGTAACGAACATGGTATTTCTAAACGTGATATAGATAAAAAAGCTATTGATGCTCTTAAAAATATTAATTGGACAGGTAATATTCGTGAATTTAGAAATGTACTTGAACGACTAATAATTTTATGTGATACTAGAATTACCGAAAAAGACGTAAAAATGTTTGCCCAACCTATGGGACGATAAAACTTACATAATTTTATAAGTACATTTTTGCATGATAAAAAAGCCCTACTAAATTTATAAAATTTAGTAGGGCTTGAGTGTTGTAATAATGTTAATCTCTTATTTATCAGACTTAAACATTGGATCCCATGGAGGAAGCATTGTTGGTTCTTGATTTAATATTTTAAGAGTTTTAGCATCAATAAAATCTTTTAAAACTACTACCCTAAACATATATTCGTTAAACCAAGCATCGGTCATTGTTAAATATCCATTATGTCCGCTTGATGCTCCCCAACTATTTTCTAAAAGCCATTTTGTAATATTCTCATTTTCGTCGGTGTCAGCTCCTACAAGTGCCATGCCGTGGCTAGAACCGCTATCACGACTTAAAATCCGTTGCTTTTTATTCATGCCATAAGTTACACCAGTTGCAGCTTGGTAGTTATAATTATTTATATCTAAAAAACCTTCTTTACTATTAAGTTGTTTTCCTACATCGCAAGAAAAATACATTGCTTCATCATTTTTAATTGATTTTAGTGCGAAAACTTTAATTTCGGCAGCTGGTAAATTAATAAATTTCCAATTTTTGCCTTCCATAACATTTCGATCTTTTTCAATTTCGTATAATTTGTAATATGGTCTTGTTGGGTCGTCCATTAGCATAATATAATTGCTGAAATCTATTTCGCCTAAAGCTGCTTTCATAAAAGATTTTGGAGTATATTTTGTGTATTGAGTTATATCTCCAATTTTAGTTTTTGTTCTCCATGTAAACTCTGTTGGAGGCACACCTAAATTTATTGCTAAAAGTTTATAAATATCTTGAAGCATTACAAGTTTTGCTGTACGTAATACTTCATCAGTTCCTTTCATTTGTCTTAAATTGATAGCATCTTCTCGTAATTTGCGTTTTATTAGGCTAACCATTTCACGAGTATTTTTACTGCTTTGAGTCTCTGGCATAACATCGCTTGGTACTAAGCCATATTTATCGGCTAAGTTTATAAATGAATTCCAAACTCCACCATCGCCAACAACATTACTAAAAAGCCAGTTAACTTTTCTATCGTCGTATTTTGAATTTCTAGTTTCAATAATTCCTTCAAGAAAAAGGTTTGATTTTTCAAAAATATCGAAAAAATAAAGATAATTTTCAGAAAATTCAAATTTTGACATATTAAAAACTTTAGCTGCTTTTGGTCTAAGAACGTTCATGCTTGTGTACATCCAGCATCTGCCCGAGCTATTTTGGTCTGTAATTCCTTTTACCGAAACTTTATATTTAAACTCATGGTCAACCAAACCTGCATTTTGTCTATTTAAAGCCAAATCTTTTATTTTATTATTAGATGCAGCATTCATAAGTGCAACATTATACTGATTTTTAGTATCAAAAGATTTTCTGATTTTTTTAAATTCGCTATCCGATATGCTTTGAGCAAATGAAAAATGTGCGATTAAAATAATTGTTAGTACTGAAAATATTTTTCTCATAATTCTTTTATATTATTATTTATGTTGAAAATTTTATAAATGTATTACTTCGTCATAAGCTGCGGCTGCCGCTTCCATAATTGCTTCCGACATTGTTGGGTGCGGATGAATTGCTTTTATAATGTCGTGAGCTTCGGCTCCTAGTTTTTTAGCAACTACAATTTCAGCAATCATTTCGGTAACGTTTAATCCAACAAAATGAGCACCCAAAAGTTTATTGTCATCGGCATTAAAAATTAATTTTATAAATCCATCTCTATTTCCTGCCGATGTAGCTTTACCCGATGCTGTATATGGGAATTTTCCTACTTTTATATTATAACCCTGCTCGTTAGCCATTGCTTCGGTTATTCCTGTTGAAGCTACTTCGGGTGTTGTGTAAATTGCTCCAGGTATATTTGTATAATCTATTTTTGGAGGGTTTTGTCCTGCTATTTTCTCAACGCAAGTTATTGCTTCGGCAGAGGCAACATGTGCTAATGCTGGTCCGTGAACAATATCGCCAATTGCATAAACGCCCTCAATATTTGTTTGGTAGAAATCGTTAACTTTAATTTTCCCTTTTTCAAGTTCAATATTGTTTTCTTCAATTCCAATATTCTCAAGATTTGGTGTAATACCAACAGCCGATAAAATTATTTCGGCTTCAAGAATTTCTTCTCCTCGTTTTGTTTTAACA
This sequence comes from Bacteroidales bacterium, assembly GCA_029934705.1. GTDB lineage: Bacteria > Bacteroidota > Bacteroidia > Bacteroidales > JAADGE01 > DZBS01. The sequence goes on from JAOZLS010000337.1 coordinate 3,789, forward strand.
GTTGCTTTGCAAATATCATCTTCAATTTCAACTTTTTGAACCGATGAGCCAACCATTATCTTAATTTTTGCTTTCTTTAAAGAACGTCCTAATTGTTTTGATACATCAATGTCCTCATTTGGTACAATATTGGGTAAAAATTCAACAATAGTTACTTTTGTTCCTAATGAATTATATAATGATGCAAATTCAGTTCCTATTGCTCCCGAACCAACAACAATCATGCTTTTAGGAAGTTTTTTTAGAGTAAGAGCTTCTCTGTAACCTATTATTTTATTACCATCTTGCTTTAAGTTTGGAAGTTCTTTTGAGCGAGATCCCGTTGCTAAAATAATATGTTTTGCACTGTAAATTTCAGTGCTTTTGTCAGCATTTGTAACTTCAACTTTTCCTTTTTCAATAAGTTTAGCAAAACCTTGTATTATATCTATTTTATTCTTTTTGAATAAAAACTCTACGCCTTTGCTCATTTGTCCAGCTATACCACGGCTTCGCTCAATAATCTTTTCAAAATTAGGCTTTGCATCAGTTACTTCAATTCCGTAATTTTCAGCATGTTTTATGTAGTCATAAACTTGAGCACTTTTTAAAAGTGATTTTGTGGGAATGCACCCCCAGTTTAAACAAATTCCTCCAACTTCTGCTTTTTCAACAACAGCTGTTTTTAAACCTAATTGCGATGCCCTAATTGCAGCAACGTATCCACCAGGACCACTTCCAATTATTATTATATCGTAACTCATAATTATAGTTTTTTAAATTTTCAGCTAAATTAAAATCTTTTGCCAAAGATAAAAAAAAGACTTTTTAAATTGTATATAAAGTTTGTGTTTCGTGTTACGAGTTAGTGTGCAAAATTATTTATTCAGAAAAAAAATTACATTTCGCTTTTTTTTTCTTCCTTTTTATCAAAAAATCGCCATAAGCCCTCTATAGCAATGCTTACCGCAATGTAAATGCCAAAGTAGA
>JAOZLS010000338.1 GCA_029934705.1 Bacteroidales bacterium
TCTCCATCCAAATCCATATCACCATCTTCTGTTAATGTTAATAGGGTGTCTGTAATATCAGCATAATCTACTATTGCAAAAGTGTCAACTGCAAACATAATTTGTTCGGCATAGCTGTTAAAACGTCTTGTATCTAAATCTGTATGTAAATCAATCAAATATGTCCCATCTGTTCTGTACATTCCATCAATAATGGTACGTTCAGTTGCAGTTAGATTATAACCAACTCCATCACCAATAAAATTACAACTATCGCCTGTATGTTGCTTACCTGCATTTCGGCCTAAATAATTATTGACAATACCGTATGAATCTATTCCTGCGCCGTAGCCTATCATTACTGATTTACTTTGCCTGGTAGAATCAGTAAGATTTTTTGATCCGGCTAAACTTCCAATTGCTACATTATGTTGTCCAGCTAATAAATATCCTGCAAACCCTCCTAAAAAAGTATTGTTGCTTCCTTTTGATCCGTAACCAGCCTCTCTACCTATATTCACATTCTGTATCAAATCGCTGACTGTAGCATAACCAGAATAATGTCCAATGTTAACATTATAATTCAATCCTGTAAATCCATATCCATATCCGGCAACCGAGCCGATACTAATAGTATAATTCCCTGTTTTAAATCCTGTGTACCAACCAATATCCACGTTATAACCTCCTAATGGAGTTCCAACTATGTTAGTACCCATTGTAACACTATTATTATCACCGGATATATCAATATCCTGAACAGTAATTTCGTCATTAAAATTTACTTTATCAGCCATTCTAATACTTACCTCGTCCTCCGGTAGGATGTGCGTATAATCTACGTCAGGCAATTGGTCGGCAGATAACATTACAACGGTTGTATTTAAGGTCGTTGCGCTATAAGTAACCGTACTAATTTTCCTCTTTATTAAAGTAACCGTACCACCAAGCCCATAATCATCACTAAAAAAGGCAGTATCATTGGCTGCTAAATTAGAGGTGTAATCTCCATCTAAAACAACCTCCGTAACACTTGTAACGGTTTCAATCGCTTTCATAACTGTTTCAGGAGTACCTTGAAAACTGCCATAAACATAAGCATCTGTTGAAACATAGAGGTTATCAACCGTTACATCGTTTGTAAATTCATATTCTCCATTAATGCTATAAACATCTGTCCAATCGTCTTCCGTCATTGATCGACTTCCTGGTGTTGTAAATTTCGTAATTATAGTTGAATGATAAAAACAAGTATCTTCTGTCGCATACCAATAAACAGTATCAGAAGGTGTGCGATAAATAAATAATGTATCTCCGAGAACAAAAGGAATATTTACTTTTACACTATCTTCATATTGCATAAAATCACTACTGCCAGCAATTGTATTTGAGCCACTCCAATAAGCTATTTGGTTTATTGCAGCCGATCCGGATACTGCCGAAACAACAAATGTCACCTCTGCCCAATCAACGTCAGCAACTCCACCTTGCAATTGATATACTTTATTGTCGTCCGTGTCCATAAATAGCATACCATTTTTCCGTCTTTCTGCGGGAACGCCTGTCCGGTCAGCACCCGACATTGCACCACCTAACAGATCATAGCTGTCAACAATTGCAAAAGTGCCGTCATTTTTTTGTTGAAGTGTACCGATAACATTAACCTGACTTTGCAGGAATACCGGAAAGAGTATGAGAATTATTGTTGTTATTAAAATCTTTTTCATTTGCCGTTTATTTTTTGTTGTTGCTGTTGAGACAACTCATGAGTTGTCTCTAACTGTCATCTACATCAACTGATGTATTGCCCAGGTCTGGATTTGCACTTTTGTATAAAATATAATCCTCTGTATTATTCTCGTGGGTGTAGCTTATTGTTTCAGCCGCTATTTCAAAACCACCTGCAAAACCACCTACATAGAAATAAGGGGGTTCGAGATATGGGCTGGCTACATATGCTTTCGGAACGGCAAAGTAAATATATTCGCCGGACCCTGCATTTACTGTAAATTCGTGCAGATAATCGCTATCAAGAGCATTTGAAGCAAGGGCTTTTATAAAGGCTTCATTGTAAGTGCCGGATGCTGCAACGCCATAATAGATACGATTGCGGAATGTAAAGGCCGTAGTTGATGTGTCAGTTTTACTATCCGAGGATGTAACTGTTATTGTAAAGGTTTCATTTGTGTTGGCCGTTAATGTGATGCTTTGAGAGCCTGACTGATCGCCTGTACCTGATTTTATATCACCAGAATTGTATCCCTGATTCGAGGTAATTACAATTGAGGCAATGGTTGTGCTATCCGTAGGTTCTGAAACATTGTAAGGAAGATTATATGAAAGTGTGCTTTCGCCTTTTTCAAGAGACTGACCTCCGGAGAATGAATTTATAACAGGATCGAGAGTATCATAAAATACTGCGCTCAGAAATGTTGGCAACGACATTGCCGAATTTCCAAGATTCACACCTTCGGCAATACGTTTAATAATTCTATCCGCATTAATAACATCAGATGAACTACCACCTGACCCTCCTTTTGATATTCTTACTCCCATCTTCCAATTTTATTGAGTTATCAATTCCTGCTTTTCCTTAATAATTCCCATTGCCGGTGTACCACCACCGTCAAATACAACATCAAAAACATCTACAATTATAGATTCTTCTCCTGAAGCTGTCAACTCAACTGCCGATGAAGCGGCAACCCTGATATAATCGGCTGTATGGCCGTGTTCGGTATCGTTTACATATATCTTTGCGCCCTCATCTCCATAATTATCAAAAACAATTGTCTTGCAGTTGCTTTCAATATCATTTGTGCTTTCGCTAATATTTGTTGACCCTCCGAATGTTGACTTTATGATTTTTCGTAATCCCATTTTGATATTTTTTTAGACTGCTAATATTACTGATGTAATTATTATAAGATATAGAGAGAGCAGCCATAGAGCTACTTTTGATTTTTCGTAAATCGTCATAGCCCGAATTTTGCCATTATTATTTTCAGTTATCTTTAGATTATTCTCAAGAAATGATATAAGATATATGTATATGCCTGGGAAAACCGCTTTCAAAATAATTAATGTCATTCCGTGGATAGCTGTAAATACAACTATCGTATTGAATAATCTATAAGTTAGCCCTGTCTCAAATTCATACATTTGAGGAATGACTGACAAAACAATTGAAATAAACATTAAAATAATACCTGTTTTACTAACTCTTATCATAACATCTTTTTATAATCCGATTCTGAAACTTCCTTTTTTCCGGTTATTGCGTTCAATGTTAATTCAGTTTCGCTACCAAATTTACCGTCAGCTACCAATGGCCGGTATGGTACTTTTATATTCACATTAATCCATTTCTGAATATTACGAACATGCTCATTTTCGCATCCTCCATTAAACCCTGCACCTTTGCGGATCGGGAACGTGACTTTGCAGGGAGAGGGCAGCGTGTTTTGTTTCACAAAGAGCTTGTAGCCTGTCACAACGACTGTCGTAACGGCCACAAGCAATAATACCCCCTTTGCTATTTTCAGGCTTGCCACTACCTTATCTTTTTGTTGTTTTGCGTTTTTTTGGTGCTATTCTGCGTACCGGCTTTTTATTTTTCAAAGCATAGTAAGCTACTGCACCTGCAAGCAATGTGCCACCGGCCACATAAATCCAAACATTTGTTCCACCGGCTATAGTAGCACCTGGAATTTTAGTTTTGATATAATTTTTGGCAGCTTTTTCATCGTCCGACCATACAGCTATGAAATCATAACCGTTTGCTGATGGAGTTTTTGATAACCACATCCCAGGATATGATCCTGATGAAATATTATCCAATTCGCCTTCCGGCAGTTTTACCTTAACAACTATTGTTGTTTTTCCTAATCCATTTAATAATGCGATTTGTCCCATTTTGATTTGTTTTTTATAGTGATTTAATAATTAATAATGCTGCTATAAAGGCTGATGCTCCAAATAGGATTATCGTACCTGTAATAATTTTCTTTATCCCTGCTTCTTTTGCGTATAAGTTCCAACCATCATTTACTTCGCCTGCATTTGCCTTAACTCCGTTTTCGTGCTTACTCATCGCCATAACCAATGCCTTAAACTTGCTCTCATCACTTACAGAGATAACCTCATTTGCTGCTATTCCGGTTTGAGAAACAATACTATTTACATACGCATCTGAATTATTATAGTCAGGGGCATGAGGGGGTGCATATTTGTAAACTATTTTTTTAATGGTATTCTGGCCCTGTGTTAAGTAAACACGATTAAGCAAAGAGAACATCGCTGCATAACCCGACTTCATATCCTTAAATTCTTTAAATATAGGATCGGAAGATGGTATGACTTCGCCTGTAAATCTTCGGGGAACAATTTTAATGTTCCCTGGATTGTTTATAGTTAGTTTACTTAATGCCATATTATCTACTCATTTGATAAATACCCCGCCATTTGAAATTTGGTAAAACAAATTTGTGCCTCGATACACGACCAGGAGTTATGCGTAGATGCTCTGTAGCATAAATACCTGGCAATGGAGCATTACATTTATTTGTTGCACGATTGACATTGTGAAATGTTTTTATCACTTCGACACGTCCCAATGTCTTGTTTCGGGTAAGGTATGCAACACCTAATATTGCTGCTATGATACTGCCACCGACTACTGCTTTTTTTGTTTTATCATTCATCTTTTATTCTTTTTGTTCTACAACGATACTAAACCTATAGGAGTTTTGCCACTCGG
>JAOZLS010000339.1 GCA_029934705.1 Bacteroidales bacterium
ACTTCGAACGTCTTTAAGACCTCGAAGCGTGTAAAAAGTAAAAGGTAAGGCGTTGATTGTAAGAGTAGCAGTAGGGTTTGTTTATAATAATTTGTTAAGTTTAGAAGCGTGTAAGCAAACCTGAAAAACTCTTATATTCATTACTTGCAATATTTGTTGATTGTATGAATATTTTGTGCTTATAGATTAATTTACAAATTTATTATATAAAATAGTAAAGGCTTCGATTTGTTAATTGGTTATTATCAAGATATTAAAAAACAAAAGTGTCCTCTTTATAGTATAGTTGTCAAAGTGAGGGCGTAAGTTATTGATTAACAATTAGCTCCGAGTTTTAGCTCGTATAGTAAGAGATTGTATCAAAAGGTTTTAACCGAAAATAAATAATTGTATTTTGGGCTAAAGCCTAATCTTTATTATCTTTTTATTATAGCGTAAATATCATAGTTGGTTATATTTCAATAACTTAGCTTTAGTTTAAAATGTCGTTGGTCGATTTAAATTGTCTAAGTGAGGTGTTTTCACCTTGCTTCTTCTCAAAATTTCAGGTGAAAACACCTGAAATAGGCAAAGGGATTTAGGGGTATAATGACTTTTCGGAGTGAACTCAATTATTGATTTTTGTTATTTTGTTTTTGTCTTTTTTTTGCCAATAATTATAATGTCCCCACGCTTCTTCTGTAAAACTTATCATGCAGTTAGTTCCTCAATTGTTTTGTTAATTAATTCGCTGTTTTTTTACTGATTAATAGATTTTTGTAAGCTGTTTCTATTTTCCTGAGTCGATAATAAATAATTAGTTTCATCTAGTTCTAAATCTGTTACCTTCAACTCAATAGTTGCATTGTTTGAAAACATAGCTTGATTTTTTTTTATCAACTCAGCATTCAACGAATTTATTGAAAAATTAAATGTAGCTTCCATAATTTAGTTGTCTTTTTTCATTATTATAAACATTCTTTCAAGATTTATATATTTTTAATATTCTCAAAATCTTTACGATTAAAAGTTGCTATTGTATCAATTTTATTTGCAAGCATAATTGATACAATTTCCATATCATAAACTTTATTTCCTTTTATATTATATTCAGAAATAATTTGTATAAATTCCTTAAAACTAAATTCGTTTGGATATAATACTTTTGATATATCTAACACAGTTTCATCTATATACTCTAAAATTATATTTTTATCAATTCCCATTTTAGATGTTACAGATAAAAGCTCTGCAATGTTTTTTGTAGATACAAATAATTCATATCTCATATTTTTCAAAATATTTATTGAGATTTTATAATATTTTGAATTTTGATCTATTGCATAAATCAAAATGTTTGTATCAAGTAGTACTTTCATTTTTTGTTGTTAAATTTATTCGTAAGCAAATTCTCTAATATTTACATTGTCAAGGCTACCTTGTAAATCAATACATCCTAAATGTTTAAGTTCTCTTTCTCCATCTGTAGCATCAATAGTTTTTATTTTATTTTTATTTAAAATACCCGATAAAAAAAATGACATATTATACTTTGTATTTGCAATTTTTAATATATGAAAGAATAAACTTTGAAATTCTTGTTCGTTCATTTGCTCTACTTGTTTTTTTGTTTCTAATAGATTCATGATTTTTGCTTTATATATATTATATAAATATACGAATTTTGTATTATAACTTTATTTGTTTTGGTTTTTAAATTAAAATTAACAGTAAAATATTACTAAATATTGCTTGAATTATATATTTTTACGCTTTTAAACAAAAAATGATGCTAAAAACTATTATTATTGATGATGAAAAATTATATATTGACGAACTGAAGTCTTTAATAGTTGGTAATGAGGATATTCAGTTAGTAAGTAGCTTTACTAATGCTTTTAAGGCTATTGAGTTTCTTAAAAAAGAAAGTGTTGATTTAATATTTTTAGATATTGAAATGCCTGAATTATCGGGCTTTGATTTTCTTGAAAAAATAAATCCTGTACCTCTTGTTATTTTTGTAACTTCGTATGGACAATATGCTTTAAAAGGTTACGAGTTTGAACCAGTTAATTTTATAACAAAACCTATAAATGAGTATAGTGTATTAGAATCAATAGAAAGGGCTAAACTACGAAAAATAGGTAAAAACTTAGTCGAAGATTTTGTTATGATTAAGGGAAATAATTCTTTAACCAAAGTGTTTTTAAAAGATATTTTATTTATTGAAGCTGATGGTGATTATATAAAAATATATACAAAAGGGAAAAGATTAATAAGTACTCAAACTTTAAAAGAATTTTATAAACGATTACCAGATTTTTTTGTTAAGATTCATCGCTCGTTTATTGTAAATACTACATTGGTTTTAGGTTTTGATGGCTCAGAAATAAATATTGAAGAACATAAAATACCTGTTTCAAGAGCCTATAAAATTATGGTTAAGAATTTACTGGTAAAATAATTTGCACTTTGCTACCTTTTGGCGAAGAGTTAATTTTTATTTCACCTTTATTTAATACTGCAAATTTTTGAGAAATTTCTAAACCTATTCCAAACCCTTTTTTATTATGTTTGGCAGTAAAGCCCTCGCCAGAATCAAGAATACTTATATATAAATGATTATTTTCTTCGTTAGCATCAATTTTAACATTTGTATTATTTTTTGAAAATTTTATAGCATTCGATAAAACATTACGAATACATACGCTTGTCATTCCTTCATCTGCATAAGCAATATAGTCGGTTTTTAAATTATTTTCAATGAAAATGCTTTTTTGCTGTGCTTCTAAATTTGCAAATTCTATATTTTCTTCAATTAATTCATTTATATCAATAATTTTAGGTTTAGTTTTAATTTTAGTGTCTTTTTGACTTATACTCCATCTTAATAAGTTGTCAAAACCTTGTAGTAAATAATTTATGCCTTGCTGTATATTTGCTTTATTATTTGGCGAATTATCATCGTTTTTATATAATAAGTTTAACGATATAATGGGCTTTCGTAAATCGTGGGCAATAATTTCAAAAAGCCTATCTTTATTATAATTTGCATTTTTTAATTTTGTGTTAAGTCGGCGTATTTTTAATATTACAACAGAAAAAATTATAATTATGATTAATGAGAATATGATTATTAAATTTCTATTTTTTGTTTCAGCCTCTAATTTTTCTTCCGATTTTCTTTTTTGAATTTTACGCTCCCAGTCTGTATATGCAAATAGTTTTTGTGTTGATTTTATCTTATTATTAAGAGATATTGATTTTTTTTTGTATAAATATGCTTTTTTATAATCTTTTTTTAGAGCATAAGTTGCACTATACATTTCAGCAATATGTATGTCAACTTCTAAATCATTAAGAATTGGTACTGCTTTTTCAGCCTTCTTTAAAACACTTAAACTACTGTCGGGCTCATTTCGTTTTATGTAATATTCAGAACTATAAACATATACTTGAAAGTATTGCAAAGGAGCTTCATCTATTTTTGGTAATATATAAAGTGCCGAGTCTAAATATTTTCTTGATTTATCTAAATCTTTTCTAAAAAGCGAAAATGCTTTAAGATAATAGTTATTGCATAAATAAGCATTATTATTTATTTTTTTTGAAATCATTATTGCACTATCATATTTTGAATTTAACTTGTAATAGTCAATTAATATGAGATTGTTTTTTCCAGTAACTGCTTTGTTCTTGGCAAGCTGCATGTATTGTTTTCGTAATTTATATTCTCTAATTTTAATAAATATTTTAGAAATATTTAAAAGCACTGCACTTTCATAATAATCGTTTTTACCATCCAATATAATTATTGCAGTATCATAAGATTGTAATGATAATGTCCATTCAGCATATTCTTGATAACGTTCTCCTAGCTTATTGTAGGTTTTGGCTTGTAATAATCTGTTTTCAGAGTTTTGTTTATTGTTTTTCAAGAATTTAATACATTTTTTGTAAGTATTAATAGACTCCTCGTTCTTATTTTGTTTATGTAGTAATTTTGATTGATTCCAAAATTCATTAACTGTATTTTCTTCTTCTTGCGAGTATCCAAAGCAGGAATATATTAGTAAAAAAAATGTAAGTAATAGGTTTGTTTTGTTCATTTTTAGCTGTTTTAAAGTTACTTATGCAACTTTTTAATAAATAGCAATTTGATGTTGACAAATATAAAAAAATAAATATTATTTAAAGCTGTAATTTTTTATAACTTATGTTTTGTGTGTTTTTGTTATTTTGCGTAACTTTGCAAAACAGTAGTTAGTAATTTTCTTTTTAATAGAATTTTGAGATATGTCAAGAAAAAAAGCGAAAAAACAAGTTTCGTTTGAAGTTGTTTTACAAAAATATAATTTAGGAGATTATGTAAATGCTTTGAATTTACTCAAAAAAGCAAAGATAAAACAAGAAGAGGCAGGTCATGCAAAACAGTTACGTATTGCTTTAAATTTGCAGCTTGCATTTCAGTATTTTGAAAACCATCTTTACGAGTTGGCAATAAAATATTCTACCGCAAATAGGGAAATGCAAGCCAAAGAAAACTTTCCTTTTTCCTTTGAAAAGCATGATGTTTTAGCTGGGATTTCATATTTATATTTGGGCAATTTTACCGAAGCTAAAAAATATCTAAACCATACTTTGGATAATGACAAAACGAAAGATTTTTATTTCTATTATTTGCTAGCACTCTTATTTAATGGTGATTATGCCGAGCTTAAAACAATTGCTCAGTTTAAAAAAGAAT
>JAOZLS010000340.1 GCA_029934705.1 Bacteroidales bacterium
ATTATCAAATAATGGTATTTCTGTTTATTTAAAACAATCTCACCACTATGTTCAAAACGAATTATATTTTTATGTTTTATCTTTTTTAATACTTCTGTCTCTAATAATTCATCTTCGGTAAATTGATACGATGAAAGCTTAGAACTATTATAAAGTTTTAAAAGATAAATTTTCCCGTCTTTCCCTTTCGCTCTATATTTTTGAAAATAATCGTTACCACTTATGAAAAATTGTATTTCATAAACGGTATCAATTATTTGTTTTTTTTGAAGTAGTTGGCTCATTTATTTTGTGTTTCTATCGTTCAAATTTTTCTTTTCTTTCTCTTCTTTCAGTTGCTTTTTAATACTATCAGCAACAGGTAAATTTTCGGGCATTGTCCCTCCGAGTTCTTCAATTGTTTTACGAACCTTTTTTCCTACTTCATAGTGTGTTTTATTTGCTTCGTTTTTTGTTTTTACTTCATCTCGTTTTAATTTTTCTTCAGTTTGGGTTGCTCTGAAAAGATTTGCTGCAAGTTCGGTGCTACCCATGTGGTCGAGTATATTCTGACTTTTCTTTAAATCTTTATTTTTATGTATTCCTTTTGCATCTAAACCCTTATAAAGTCCTTTATAACCCCAATTTTGAAAAATTGCATATTCTACGGGTTTTATTACACCTGCATTTTTAGCGGCTTCTGCAAGTTGTTTATTATGTTCAATCATTTCTTGCCTTAGAAATAAGCGTTTTTCAGTTTCTGATTTTTTATTAAAATCAAATTCTTTGTCTGCAAATTCTTGTCTGCGTGTTTGTATGGCAAAATAAGTTTGTCCTAACGCAACAACTTCTTTTTTAGGGTCTGCATTTTGAATAATCAAATAACAAGCATAACGACTTAAATGTAAATCTCCAACATTTCTTTCTGCACCTGAACCTATATGAACCATTTTGTCCACTTGGACAAAATGGTTTTCTATTTGTTGCTCAGAGTTTTGACAAGCTGTTTTTGCTTTGTTTATTACATTTACAAATTTTCGCCAATTCTTATAGTCAAGTGCCTTATACATCTCTCGTGCCGACCAATATTCTTGTCCTATTTGATTGATTTTTTTAATATTTTCAAATACCGAGTTTTTCAACTTTTCAATATCGTATTTCATCTTTTTATATTTGTTACCAACCATTTTCCCCAATTGGGGAAAATGGTTATGAATATTAAATTATTTTAACCTACAAGCACACCATCATCATTATCGCTCATTGGTTTTTGGTGTTCAGGTAATAATTTATAAAGTTCAATTACAATCGGTCGCAATTTTTGTTTTGTCGGGTTGTCGTTTGCAATTTGCATTCCTTGATTTATTAATTGTCTTGCTCTGTTTGGATTAGTCCAATCTAATAAATCAAAATCCTCGTTAAAATTATAAATCAAACTAATTTCAAATTTTGCTCCAAGTCCTTGGTCTATTAATGCAAAATCAAGACTTCGCATATTATCAATTAGTTCTTGTGCTAATTTTACGTTCTTTTCTTTGATAACTTCTGGAATTTGTTCTTTGAATTGCTCAACTATTTCAGTTGTTTTTTCGTTACCAAATTCTTTATTTGTTTTTTCAAGTCTGTAATAAACGTCTTTTAATTCCTCTTCTGTTTTAGGCCATTCTGCAACATCTTGTATCGTTTCTAATTTACGAAGTTCTCGGCATAAACTGTCTAATACGTCTTTTTTGCGGTCATAATCTGTTTTGCCTTGTTTAAACCGTTTTTCTAAATCTTGTAGATTTGAATTTAATTTTTCAAGTTCTTCGGGCTTGTCATAAACACCCTCTTGTTCAATTAAATGCAAACTCTGTTTTGCCTTTTGAATTTCTTCATTAAGCCAACTTGCATCAATTTCACCTACAACTGTATCTCTTGGCGGGTCAAAATCATAAGTGAAATCTAATGTTGGGAAATATGCAGAAAGTGTAATTTTTTCTGACTTGTCAGATTTTAACGTTAAATCTACATCACTATTTTCAGGCAAAATACTTGGCAAATCTTCACCCGAAATAATAACATCATATACAAATTCATTATAAATAATTGGTGAATTTTCTGCGTTATGTTCTCCCTGATAAATTGGAATTTTAATAAAATCGTCTTTCATTCCGGGACGAATTTGTTTTTGAGTTTTTAAACCGTTTTTTGTTCCTGTTGCTGGTGTTGATTGATTTTTCTCTAACCCTTTAATTGCTCTAAAAACGACCTTCCCAGAAGCTCTGCTTTTTATTCCTATTCCAATATGATATGGTAATGTAGCACTTCCAATTTTAGAACCTTGAATAATTGAAAAACTACTTGGTTCGCTTGGCAATAAATCGCCTTTGTCATTATAAATAAGAACATTAAACAAATTGGATTTTCCGTTGTTTAATTTCACTTCTATAATATCTCCCTTTTCTCCTATTTCTTGTTTTCCGCTCGACCATGCTTTATCATTTCTTACAATATCCGCAAATATTTTATTCGGAATTTCGCCCTCTGTTTTATCTTTCAAAAATTTAACAACAACCATTTCTTCTTCTTCAACTGTTGTTGTATCATAGCTTAAATCTAATTGGATTTTTGTTGTATCTCTTTGGGCTTCTTTTATTTCATCAGAAACATTTATTGTTGATGCGTATAATGCAGCACCTTTTGATACAACTGTCATTGGGTCTGTGCTTGTATCAGGTTTTGTAATTTGCTCTTCAAGCATTTTACGTAAAATTGGCGAATATGTGGGACCGCCAACAAGAATTAAGCTATCTAATGAACTACTTTGTAAATTATTCCTTTGTAATAAATCTATACAAATATCAATTGCTTTTTGAAAAATAGGGGCAAGAACTTTTTGTAAATCATTTTGAGTAATTTCAATATCCAATTCAAACTCTTCTCCTTCGTCGTCTTCTCCCGGAATATCGCCTAAATCTGAAAGTATATTATGCGTTTCTTTGAATGAAAGTTGAATTTTTGTTTCTTCCGCATAAAATTTCATCGCATCTTGCAAAATTTTATGCTTATTATCGTCTGATATTATGCTGTCTATTGCAAAATTATTTTTGATATAAGGTATAATTATTTCATCAACAATCGCATAATCTAAATTTTTACCACCAAGAAAATTATCTCCATCTGTATCAATTACTTTCATTATGCCCTCTTCCACACGTAAAAGTGCTGTATCAAAAGTTCCTCCACCAAAATCGAACACTAACCAGTAACCATCTTTGTTTTTTGCAGTTAATCCATAAGCCATTGATGCAGCAATAGGCTCTTGAAGCAATTCAACATGCTCAAAACCTGCAAGTTTAGCGGCTCTATTTGTTGCATCTTTTTGGTTTATTGTAAATTTTGCAGGAACAGTTACAACTATTGATTTAACACTTTCGTCTGTAATAAAAGATTTTAAAGTTTTTAGAACTTCTGCGGATAATTCCTCTGCAGTAAAATTTTTCTGCATATTGGAACTGTAATGTTTTTTGTCTGTTCCTAAAATCCGTTTAAACTCAATAAATGAATTGGATGCAGATAATTCAAAGTTTTCCATTGCCTTAGACTTATCCTTCTTCATTGCACTGTATGCTCCATCACCAACTTTAATCTTTTGTTTTCTATCAAAATACACACAAGACGGCATCGTGTCTTTTAAGCCTGCTGTTCTTTTTATCGTAGCTTCTCCGTTTTCCATTCGTGAAATAGCTGAATTGGTTGTTCCTAGGTCTATTCCGTAATCAATTTTAGTTCTTGACATGATAATTATATTTTTTAGTTAATCATTATGTGTTATTTCAATTTGAGCCTGTTGTATCATTTCTTCTTTGAAATTTACTTGTGGCTTAATAATTCTTGTTATAATTTGTTTTCCTTTTTCCATTTCTTCGTCATGAATGAAATTTGTAGTAACATTCATACCTTCATCGTATGTTTTACCCAGCATTTCGATAATTTCATAACCATTTGAAGCAAACTCGTTTTGTATGCGTTCAACAGATTTTGCAAGTTGTTTTAATCCTTTTGTTTTATCGTCCATTCTTGTCATATTTTTGCGAATACGAATTATTTCGTCAGCAACTCGCAAAGCAAGTGAATGGTCAACTTTTTCATTTATTTGTTTTGGCTGTTCTGCTTTTACTTTTAATTGTGTTTCAAGCAAATCAATCAGTTTTTCGTCTAATTTTAAGGTTTCTTGTTCTAAATCGGTTTTAGTTGTTTCAATTGACTTGTAAATATCTGTTTTTTGTTTAAAAATTTGTTTGCGAAGCAATACAAAAACAAGCACAAGTAATAAAACGACAGCAAGCACAGCAATAATCCAATACAAAGTATTTTGGCTAATTGTCTTGTTTACTGACTGAATTTGTTGATTTGTATTCGTTTCTGTTTCCTGTATTTTTACACCTAAATCGTTTGCAGTTTTAGTAATATTTTCCGTATTAATAGAAATTATTTGTTGTAAACTGTCAATTTTTGAATTTTGACTATTTAAAGAATTTCTTAACTGCTCAATTTGTTTATTTGATTGAGTTTTAAAATAGGTAAAGTCATTACGTAACTTATAGTTATTGTTTTGTAAAGTAATTACTGTATCTCGCAATGTGTTTACATTGTTTTGAGAAAATACGTTGCTAACTATTATTAGCAAAATTATTGTTATGATTTGTTTTTTCATTATTTTATTTTTAAAATGATTTTTTCAAGTATTGATTTTATTAATTT